>JAJRAP010000010.1 GCA_028679855.1 Candidatus Methanoperedens sp. | reverse complement strand
TATCTGTGGTCAATATGGTATTATTTTTCATATTTATATCACAAATTGTAATATGAAGGTAATACCATACAACCTTTTATACTAAGTCAAATCTTACACGCACTTGCGGTTATATTGGTTTATATGATAGATCGAGAGAGTCATGTCCCTCCTCCATCCTTTCCTGCACAAGTTCGCGAGTTATATGTAGTACATTTATATATGTCCAAAACGTACTTATTCGTGTATTAAAAGGATGAGAGGGCAACAGGTTCATCTACGGGAACGTATCCCAACGCAATGTTTGTTACCCTCTCGACCTACTTTTATGTAGGTGCAAGAATGCTTAATCACTCTCACAAGGATGTTGTATATACGAACGCAGATAAACGCAGATTAATTTTCAAGCAGTCATCCGTGCAATCCGTGTTCCATATCTTCAGCAGGAGGTATCACATAGAATGACCGACATGCTCGACATCCCCCGCATCCTTATAGCAGGAGACCGCTCTTCAGCCGGAAAGACAACTATTTCTATCGGCATAATGTCGGTTCTGCGGGATATGGGGTATCAAGTGCAGCCTTTCAAGGTAGGACTCGATTTTATAGACCCGAGCTACCATACGGAAGTTACTGGCAGGTATTCGCGAAACCTTGATGGCTACCTGATGTCTGAGGCTGCATTACAGGAGGTATATTCCCACGCAGTTGAAGGTGCTGATATCGCCATCATCGAAGGTGTTCGCGGGCTTTTTGAAGGCCTTTCAGCCACAAGCGATATCGGGAGCACGGCGCAGATAGCCAAGCTCCTTGACTGCCCTGTTATCCTTGTCATCAATGCAAGGAGCATCACACGAAGCACTGCTGCGCTTGTCTCTGGATATAAGTCGTTTGACCCTGGAGTAAATATCGTAGGAGTGATACTGAACAACATCGGCAGCAGCAGGCATGCCGATAAAGCAAGAGAAGCCATTGAGACCTATACCGGCACTCCTGTTATAGGTGAGATACCGCGCAACGACTCCATGAAGATCTCAATGAGGCATCTGGGTCTTATCCCCGCGCTTGAGGGAAGGCGCAAGCTTGCTGATTTTGATGAAAATCTCGGGAAGATAAAAAATATTATCAAAGAGGGCATCGATATTGAGAGGTTGATATCCCTTGCAGGGAGAGCGCAACCACTTATTAAGCCGAAAGAGGACATTTTCAAACCCGCAGTTTCAAAGGACACCGTACGGCTTGGAGTGGCTCTGGATGAGGCATTCAATTTCTACTACCGTGATAACCTTGACTTACTTGAACTTGCTGGAGCAGAGCTTGTTTATTTCAGTCCTGTGAATGACAGCGCTCTACCCCAGGTCGATGGTCTGTATATTGGCGGCGGCTACCCTGAATTATTCGCTCGGGAGCTTGAAGATAATGAGGGTATGAGGCACGCTGTCAACCAGGCTTCTGGTGAAATGCTGCCCATATACGCGGAATGCGGCGGGCTCATGTATCTGACGCAGGAGATAAAGACCGATGTTACTGGGACAGGGAAACATAATATCGCAGAGATGGAAGGGGGCACTTTCAGTATGGCAGGCGCGATACCGGGGAGGACGCTTATGGGGCACAAAAGGGTTGTGAGCTACAACGTAGGAAGTTTCGTGATAGATAACGTTATAGGGCGGGCGGGTGCTTCGTTCATAGGGCATGAATTCCACCATTCAGAGATCGTGGATATCCCGGAAGATACTGCGTTTGCCATAAGGCTTACGCGGGGAACTGGAATAAAGGGCGAACTTGACGGCATCCTGGTGGGGAATACAATGGCAGCTTACGCGCATCTGCACGCTGCATCTTATATAGGATTTGCAGGGTATTTCGTGAATTTCATCATGGAAAGACTTTAGCATCCCTTTATTTTTTCTTTGATTTCTCTTTTATAAGGAACTTAAGCAAATCCTTGCTCAGCCTGGTCTCTCTTCCAAGCCTGTCAAGCACAGCTTGTTCGGATAAGCCGCTTGCCTTGAGTTCCTGCATCCTTTCAAAGACCTCTGGTTTTATCTCCGAGTATTCGTTTATGTCTTTCCTGTGTCCCCAGACATCGCCTTCCAGCAGCGAAATATCCTGCATTTCCAGAAATATTCTGGTGGAGTTGGAGATCGTCTTGATATAGGAACTTGGAATATGTATCGCTTTTACGTTGGGGCATGCCTGAACTAGCGAAAAAATATCCTTGTTAGACGGTCTGAATGCAAGATGGATTATTTTTTCAGTCGATCCGAGCGAGTTGATCTCTTCTTTTGAGCTAACTACCCTGATTCTCATATTATTTTACCTCGTGTTGCCTGAAAATCTTATACAATCTAACCCTATAAATAATTTTCTAAAATGAAAGGATATTTAGACTGAGTGCTATATCATACTATGTTTTTCATTTCTATTCCTTGCAGCCAGGTTTGCTATCCTGGCAGCAAAGGCTCCTGCAACAAACCCTGCATCGATGTTGACCACAGCCAGCACTGAACAGGACTGGAGCATGGAGAGAATCGCAGCCTCACCCCTGCCCCCAGCACCGTAACCAGTAGAAACCGGTACACCGATAACTGGTACATCCATTAGCCCTGCCACGATCGCGGGGAGTGTCCCCTCGCGTCCAGCAGCTACTACGACTGCATCCACTCCATCGAAAGTAAGCTTACCAAGTTCAGGGAACAACCTGTGTATGCCTGCAACCCCAACGTCATATAATGTGGTAACTTCGCATCCCATCTCACAAGCTATTTCTTTTGCCTCTTCTGCAACAGGAATATCCGCAGTCCCGGCAGAGATAACGCCTACCCTGCCCCCTGTCTTTTCGGCTGGAAGACCTATTACAGCAACCCGGGCTCGTTCTGACCATCTGATATCCTTACCCATTTCCGTTGCAAGAGAGCACAGAGCCCTGTAATTTTCCTCACTGGCACGAGTAATAATAGCCCTTCCTTCATTTTTTATTTGTACCCTTGCTATAGAGACCACATCATCACAGGTCTTGCAGTCAGCTATAATAGCTTCCGGGATGCCAGTGCGCCTTTTTCTGTGGACATCCACCCTTGCAATGCCGGATAATTGCTCATAACCTGATACCTTAAGCTGCCTTTCGGCTTCTCTAAGACTTATCTCGTTATTCTTAAATTTTTTCAGGATATCAGATAGATCCATACTTTAACATAGGCATGCATATAGATTATTCTTATGCATTACTAAAAAAAAAGAAAAAAAATGGCCTGGCAGTACCCTCGTTGCCAGACCTTTAAATTTCACATTATCTGGTCGATTATTGACCCGCCGTTAAGTCCCTTTACCATAGGAACCCTGGTTTTCATACTAAATGCCGGAGAACTGCTTGCTGATGGTATTTTTTCCCTGCCCGGACCCATTATCTGGGCGGACTTGATGCCGGTCATTATAGCCATGCAGCGTACTTTACCTTCGTAATCCTTTCTTACTCTTGCTCCCCATATTACATTTGCCTGGGAGTCAAGTTCATAAGTTAATGAAGATGCTACCTGTTCTGCTTCGTGAAGAGACATATCAGGTCCGCCTGTGATGTGGAGCAGGCATCCCGTCGCGCCATTTGTGTCCACATCCAGCAGCGGATGGTTCAATGCTGCTCTGACAACATCTTTTGCCTTATCCTGTCCCTTTGCTTCTCCGACAAGCATTACAGCGAGTCCTCCTCCTTTCATTATTGCCCTGACATCTGCATAGTCAAGGTTAATGAGGGAGGGCTGTGTGATTGTTTCAGTGATGCCTTTTACAGTCTCTGATATCAACTGATCCATAACTGAGAATGCCTGGTCGATCGGAAGATTAGGCACATAGTCAAGAAGCCTGTTATTATCAAGCACGATAACAGTATCTGCGCAGTTCCGCAGGTCGTCCAGTCCTTCTTCTGCTTTTACCATCCTTGCACGCTCTACCTTGAACGGGCTTGTAACCATACCGATCACGATTGCGCCTTGGTCCTTGGCTACCTGCGCCACTACCGGCGCCACACCAGTTCCAGTTCCTCCACCCATGCCGGCTGTGATAAATACAAGGTTTGCGTTCTTCAGCACGTCTTCAAGTGTACCCCGCGCAAGTTCTGCGGCTCTCCTTCCTATTTCCGGGAATCCGCCAGCTCCGAGGCCTCTTGTAATAGACTTTCCAATAAGTATTTTCTTATCCGCCTGGATGATATCAAGGTGAATCTTATCCGTGTTTATCGCTATCGTTTCCGCGCCCGATACTCCTATATTATAGAGGCGGTTCACGGTGTTATTTCCTCCACCGCCGCATCCGACTACGACGATCCTGGGCGTCCCGAAATCTTCCATATCTTCTGCTCCGCATGCTGTTGATTTCTTCAACAGCTGCTCCTTTTCTGCCATTTTTAATGCATCTTGTACAAATGATTCCATGTTCATCCCCTCTATTGGTGTATTATTGCTCTTCTCCTTTCAATCGCAGGAAACTATCAGCATGTTTTGCCTGCTCCTGCACTTTTCCTAGTAATTCCATCCTGCCTGCCAGTTTCACGCTTCTCTGATCGATCAGATCTCTAATAGCCGTCCTGATTGCTTCACTTGCGGACGGAAATTCACCATATTCCACTAACATGTCGATCATTTTTAATTG
>JAJRAP010000113.1 GCA_028679855.1 Candidatus Methanoperedens sp. | reverse complement strand
GGTCAGGTTGAGCTTTATCTAAAATGGCTGTCAAAATATGAAAAACAGGATTTTGAAGAAGAACCTATAGCCATAATTCTGTGTTCTGGAAAAGACAGTGATGTTGTTGAGTTAATGGATCTGGAAAAAGATAACATTCATATTTCGGAATACTGGCTTAAATTACCGCCAAAAGAAGTGTTAAAAGAAAAACTGCATAAAGCTGTAGATTACGCAAAGGCAAGAATGGCAAGTCAGGGAGCGATAAATGGTGAGTGAGTGGAAGGAATATAAGCTATCTGAAATAATGGAAATTAATGGTGGTGGCACTCCTAAAACCAGTATGCATGAATACTGGAATGGTGATATTCCCTGGCTTTCAGTTGTGGATTTTAACAATGGCAGAAAATTAGTTTTCGATACTGAGAAGAAAATAACTGAAAAGGGATTGCAAGAAAGTAGTACAAAAGTATTAAAGAAGGGGCAAATAATCATTTCAGCAAGAGGAACTGTTGGTGCTCTTGCAGTCCTGGGTAAAGATATGGCGTTTAATCAATCCTGCTATGGTTTAAATGCCAAAGAAGACCTCACATTTAATGATTACCTCTATTATCTTGTTAAAGACAATGTTTCGTCTTTACTAAACAATACACATGGTGCAGTTTTTGATACTATTACAAGAGAAACATTTGACCATATTTCAGTAGAATTACCTACTGTCCCCGAACAACAATCGATCGGCTCCATCCTCAGCAGCCTGGATGACAAGATAGACCTGCTGCACCGTCAGAACAAAACCCTGGAGGCATTGGCTGAGACGCTTTTCAGGCAGTGGTTTGTGGAGGAGGCGGAGGAGGGGGGGAAAGTAGGTTCAATGGAGGATGAGTTTGATTTCACAATGGGACAATCTCCACCAGGTTCATCATATAATGAAGATGGGAATGGATTGGTATTCTTTCAAGGTCGCACTGATTTTGGTTTTCGCTTTCCTGAACCAAGAGTTTACACAACAGAACCTAAGAGATTAGCAAAACGGTTTGATACATTAGTAAGTGTCAGGGCTCCGGTAGGCGATATGAACATGGCTTTGCAAGATTGTTGTCTTGGTCGAGGCGTAGCAGCGTTTCGATACAAATATAATCCTTCATTTACCACATATACTTATTATAAACTAAGGTCGTTAATGGCTCAGATAAAACAGTTTGAAGATAACGGGACTGTGTTTGGTTCTATTGGTAAGGATGATTTCAAAGAACTTGAAAACATTATCCCTCCAAAGGAATTGATTCAAACGTTTCAATCAGAAGCAGCCCCATTGGATGAAAAAATATTAAATAATACGATCCAAATCCTCACCCTCACCCGACTGCGCGATATGCTGTTGCCGAAGTTGATTAGCGGGGAAGTGAGGGTAAAATCAGGGTAAGATGGAGCATGTATATGAACAAAAATGATTACAGACGGTGGAAAAAATGCAAATAGAAAATGATGTTTATACAGATGAGATACTGAAAAACTGGAAGGGTATTATTATGTTGTACAGGCAATTTGAGGAAAAGAATCCAGTTCTGCTGCTTGATATTCAAGAACAAAAAGTATATGCTTACCCATACAATGAGTTTAAAAGCACGTTAAGTGAAATATCCCAGGAATCGTTAAAGACACAATATGAAGAGGCTATTGCCAATAATAATTTTATCATTTTTGTACAGGATAATGAAAAAAAAGAGTTTCGATCATACACATTCACCAAAGAATAAGAATGTGGAAAAAAATTAAGGGATAATTAACAAAGAAGGAAAGAATCATGTCTCGATGGAAAATTAGTAGAGGTAAAGCTACCGATTTACAGGATTGGGCATTAGAAGAAAGTGGAACAAAAGAATTTTTGAGTGAACTGCCAGAACTTCCCAAAAAAGACAAAATGAAACCCGGACTTTATGTAAGTTATGAGATTGATTTATTTGAGCTTGACGGGGGAATTGATTGGCCTGATGTAGGTATTGCCAGAATATTTGCCGTACTTGAAAATGGACATAAGGAATATCTTGGTGAGGTTCGTGCTTATAATTTTGAAGCTATCTGGCTCAGCACAAATGAATATGATGAGGTAGATGATGCCGAAGAATGGTGGAAGTGTATTAAAGATGATTATGAAAAACTGAAAAAGAGAGAGTTGAACGAAAAAGAGCCAAGGGGAGGAATCATAACGAGTCAAAAAGATATGTTTCATTTCACAGTCGGTCAGTTAGTTGAAATTTTGAAGTCCCTGCCGCAGGATTTACCAGTACTTACCAGCGGCTATGAAAGTGGTTTTGAGAATTTTTGTCCACCACGCATTATTAAGGTAAAGCATGAACCTGAAAATATGTACTATGATGGCGAATTTCAAATTTCGGATAAGGAAGATAGAAATACATTCAAAGCAGTTGTTTTGCAAAGGGCGGTGAGGGATGACTGAATTGGAATCAACCAATCAAATTACCGTTTATCAAACACCTGATGGAAATATCAACATTGAAGTGCTCTATGCAAATGAAAACATCTGGCTGCCTCAAAAACGAATGGCAGAGTTATTCGGATGCAGCGCGGATAATATCTCTTTGCACCTTAAAAACATCTATGCAGAGAAGGAACTTGATGAATCGGCAACTGCCGAGGATTTCTCGGTAGTTCTTCAGCAATATATTCATAAAGGCTTTGCGATCGACAGCGATAGATTCAAATACGGTTCCCGTTTCAGCACACGATATTTTGACGACTTACTCGAAGAAATCCGTGATACGCTGTTGCCGAAGTTAATGAGCGGGGAAGTGAGGGTGAAATTATAGCAAGAAGAGGCTTGTATATGAACAACAGAGATATTGTAAAACAACAATCCGATTTCATCCTCTACACCGGAAACGACGGAAAAGTAAATATCGATGTTTTTGTGCAGGATGAAACGATTTGGCTAACTCAGAACGCAATCGGTAAGCTGTTCGGAAATTCCGAACAGTTCAAGCGGAAGGATCGAGGCAAGTTGAAAGAGATTTAGAATACTACAACCTCGACGCCATCATCTCAGTCGGTTACCGCGTCAACTCCCACCAGGCCACGCAGTTTCGCATCTGGGCTACCAGAACCCTGAAAGAATACATCATCAAAGGATTTGTTCTGGATGATGAACGGCTCAGGCAGGGCAATCAGGTATTTGGTAAAGATTATTTTGAAGAGCTGTTGGAGCGCATCCGGGAAATCCGCGTTGATCCGCTTTCATCTGCGGTTTCTTATTGACCATTATTTCATGATAGCCCCTAAAACCAAACTTTTTTACATCCTCGGCTGACGATAAGTAATAATATCACCAGTTACCTTTATTCTCGCGTGATATCAGGTGAACTCTATGCACTGGCTGCGGCATTATGCTGGTCTGTAGCCGCCATCTTCTACAAAAAAGGCATCGATGCAGGCGCGATACCCGCAGTGCTGATACGCACGTTCTTTGCAATGATCTTTATTCTTGTCACCTACCTGGTTATCCGCGGCTGGAATTTTGATTTTACCCTGATTGGTTTTGCGTTCCTGAACCTGGGAGGGCTGCTGCGGCTCATCTTTGGCGGCATGGCTTACATGATGGGGCTTGAGAACATCTCTGTTTCAAGGTTCGTTCCAATATTGTTCACTTTTCCGCTTCTTACCATACTTCTCAGCGCCTTTTTGCTGCATGAAAATATAAGTCATGAAGTGGTCGCCGGGACGGTTTTAATAGTGCTGGGGATTTGGATTTTGAGCAAAGGACATGGTTCTGGTGGGGAGAGAAATGTCAAACGGGGAGTGTTTTTTGGGGTGCTCGCTGCTTTTTTATACGCGTTTTCGGTCGTGGCGACAAAGACGGGTTTAAATGACGTCGACCCGTTCCAGTCCGTCCTTATCAGCATGCCCCTGCCGCTGGTTCTTCTGTATATCCCTTATTCCATGAAACATGGTAAATCCGCCGTATTTGATTTCAGGAAAGAAGCATACATTCTGCTTGGTCTTGGCGGCATAGCGGGAATGGGGTTCGGAAGCTACTTTTTCTTCCAGAGCCTGACTCTGATAGGGGCGGCAAAAGCCACAAGCCTGGCAGCGATAACGCCTTTTCTATCAGGCATTTTGGCTCTTGTCACACTGAAAGAGAAAATAACTACTGGTCTTGTACTTGGAACTGCTGCAACTGTTGCAGGTATATGGGTGATTTATTAGCTGTTCTTATATCCATTTGCATAAATCTAAACCGTCGCCCTCCTGAACGTATATACACTAATTACCAGCACAACCACAGTAATCACAATAAGTTCCACAATTCCATTCAAAGGAATATTTCCAGCAAATAGCGCCCTTGCAGTATCTATGGCATAGCTCACAGGATTTAAGGAAGCTAATATTCTCAACCAGGACGGCATCATCTCATACGGCATGAGTGCGCTGCTTGTGAAAAAAAGCGGCATGCTTATCATGCTATTCACCGCCGCATATCCATCATGGTCATCCACGACCAGAGCTATAGTAGTAGAGATAGAGGAGAACAGTATTCCGAAAATGAACAAAACAAGATAGATAAGAAAAATACTGGTCAAGCTCTGGATCTTTACTCCGAGGAATAGCGCCAGTGCAAGGATCACTGTTGACTGGATAATACCCCGAAACGTTATGAAAAGAATCTTCCCGAAAAGAATACTTTCT
>JAJRAP010000009.1 GCA_028679855.1 Candidatus Methanoperedens sp. | reverse complement strand
ATGTGTTTGATTTATGGGGAAGCTATGAAATAATTGTTTTTCTGAATATATGAACCGGTTATCGGTTGAGTTTGGGATTTGTGGTTGAGATAAAAGTTGGGTTTTAACACAATCTGACGTAGATAATGTAAAGAAGATGGATATATCTCATGATTCAGGCACGTCCTCGTAATAGGGAAGGCGGGCATCGTACCGATGGGCTGCGACAGCATTTGTCCTTTGAGGCGAGATGTTCAATAATAAAGGGCCCGTTCACATCCCGCTCCAGTCTGTCTATCAGCATGATGTGTTATCGATAATTGAATATATGAATAGTGATGATATAACATACTATGCCCATAATTTTTACGGATGAAGACCTGATGCATATTGATAAAGAAAAGGATAATCAATTGCGCACTATCAGACAAGCGATCGATGACTTGAAAGCGAAAGGCAACGCGACTTTTTGTAAAAAATGCGGTCACATAATGCAGTATTTTTCAGTGGGGAATGCAAAGCTTTTTCAATGTGGTTTCTGTGGTAATAGAATCGCTGAAATGATTGAATTATAAGCCATCTTTATGCATCTTCTCATTCAGGAACGGCGCGCCTGCGGGTGTGGGAGTGTGCGACGTAGAAAAACCTAATTTTGATGAAAAAATGTGCGGAATGCAGGATGATCCTCCATGAATAATCAATACCTACATGCGAGTTAACCTTAAATACAAAAACATTTGTAACAAGAGGCTCTGTTGTTCAATATAAATACATTATTTTTTTGAGGTCTATGATCAATAATAGTTTATTTTCCGGACTTATCATTTTTTTTCTGATCGGGGGAATACTATCGATCGTTTTCAATAAGAAAGACAGACTTGCTACATACTGTTCTTTTCTGAGCGCGTCAATAGCATCTGTTTTCGGGATAATTTTTTCAATATATGTGATCTTCCGGGAGAACTTTTCATTATCACTTTCAGGTCCATCTTTTTTGAATTTCGGCTTTTTTATTGACAGACTCTCAGCATTCTTTATCCTTGTGATCTCTGTTTCGGTTTTCGCGGTTTCGATATATTCGATAGGATATACGCGCGAATACTACGGGAGGAAGAACATTGGTTACCTGGGTTTCCTCTACAATATCTTCATTCTTTCAATGATCCTCGTTGTCTCGGCGAACAATGCGATAATGTTCCTGATCGTGTGGGAATTAATGTCCGTCATCTCATTTTTCCTTGTGATCTTCGAGCATGAAAAAGCCGAAACACGAAAAGCCGGATTTATCTATATAGTAATGACGCATGTAGGTACAGGATTCATTCTTCTTTCATTCCTTATCCTTGCAGGTGCAGGTGGAAGTTTCAGTTTTGAAAGCTTCTCTGCTTACGGATCGACAATGCCGCCCCTCCTGAAAGACCTGGCGTTCCTGTTTGCTCTCATTGGATTTGGGGCAAAAGCAGGCATCGTACCGCTTCACATCTGGCTGCCGTACGCACACCCCGCCGCTCCGAGCAACGTTTCAGCGCTAATGTCAGGCGTCATGATAAAGACCGCGATATACATGTTCATCCGCGTCTTCTTTGATTTCCTGGGCGCAGATGTCCCCTGGTGGGGATTCCTTGTGTTCGCACTTGGTGCATTTTCGGCATTGACCGGAATAATGTACGCAGTCGTTGAGCCTGACATAAAAAAAATGCTTGCTTTTAGCAGCATAGAGAACATCGGCATCATTCTTCTGGGCATAGGAACATCCATGATATTCCTTGCATCCGGAAGCCCGGAACTTTCTGCCATAGCAGGTATTGCTGCTCTATATCACCTGCTCAACCATTCAGTATTCAAGGGATTATTGTTCATGGGCGCTGGTTCAATATTATATTCAACCCACACAAAAAATATCGAAGAGCTTGGGGGCCTGATAAAAAATATGCCGATAATGGCACTTCTGTTCCTTATCGGGGTGCTCTCCATCTCTGCGCTTCCGCCATTTAGCGGTTTTGTGAGCGAATGGCTGCTCCTTCAATCCCTGCTTTTAAGTTTCACTTCAACTGACTCACTGGTCAGGATAGTGCTCCCTGTTGGCGCTGCGGCTCTTGCCATCACAGGGTCACTCGCTGCTTTCTGCTTCCTGAAAACGTTCGGCATAGGGTTCCTTGCTCTGCCAAGAAGTAGGCATGCTGAAATTGCGAGAGATCCCAACAAACCCATGCTTTTCGGAATGGGGATATTCGCGTTTTTATCTATCCTGCTCGGACTGCTGCCGGTCTATGTCGTTACATTCCTTGACAGGATCGTTCGGGACTTTGCCGGAGCAAGTGTTTTTGATCAACCCTTTTTGCCCGGATCATCTGGCACTGTAACCATGCCCTCGACCGCGATGTCCATGTCAACTCCAGCTATCCTGGCAGCAATTTTGCTATTCATTTTGATATTGTTTGCCATGAGTTTCATAAAGAATCCAGGTGCGCAGAATGTCTATGAAACCTGGGGATGCGGACAGCCAACTTCGACCGCGCGGAACGAATATACTGCCTGCGCCTTCTCAAAACCAGTGCAAATGTGGTTCAAGAATATATTCCGTCCTGTAAGGGAACTGAGGGCTTCATACACTGTTTCCCCGCTCATAAAGGAGTCCTTCAAGTTCGAGGTGCACATTGAACAAATATTCGAACGATACATCTATTCACCGGTTTCAGATGCGATACTTGGAAGATCAAGAAACATCAAACGTATTCAGACCGGCAGCATTCATGCATATCTCTCTTATATCTTCGGAACAATGGTAATCCTTATGCTGTATATAATATTAGGAGGAAGCTGATGATCTCACAGATAATAATTTCATTTTTCCAGATAATTTTCATCCTGGCGCTTGCGCCTCTCCTCAGTGGTATCATCAAAAAGATAAAGGCGTTCTTCCAGATACGAAAAGGCGCATCCATCTTCCAGCCTTACTACGATATCGCAAAACTCCTTCGTAAAGATTCCGTGGTATCTGAGAACGTATCATGGATATTCCATGCCGCGCCAGTGATATCGTTTGCTGCGGTTTTGACAGCAGGTCTCATCGTTCCCGTGTTCATTTCAAACATGCCATTTTCATTCGCAGGCGACCTGATAGCAGTGATCTATCTTTTTGCGCTGGCACGGTTCTTTACAGCGCTTGCTTCACTTGATGCCGGAAGTTCTTTCGGCGGTATGGGGGGAAGCAGGGAGATGTTCGTTGCTTCAATGGTCGAACCTGCTCTCATGCTTTCCATATTCGCTGTAGCGCTCAATGTGGGCTCCACTAATCTTAGCCATATATCACAGATCGTTTCAGCAATGGGGCCTTCCGCGATCTCGCCATACCACCTGCTTGCTTTTGTGGCATTTTTCATTATCGCGATAGCAGAAACTGGAAGGATACCTGTAGATAATCCTGCAACTCATCTTGAACTCACGATGATCCATGAAGCAATGATACTTGAATACTCAGGAAAACAACTGGCAATAGTCGAACTTGGAGCCATGGTGAAGCAATTGCTCATATTTTCGTTGCTTGTCAACATATTCTTACCATGGGGTATTGCAAATGACGTGGGTTTTGTGAACATGGCGATAGCGCTTATTGTTTTTCTGATAAAGATAATTGTCATTGGCGCGCTAATGGCGATAGTTGAGACCTCAACAGCCAAATGGAGATTGTTCAGGCTGCCTGACCTGTTATCTGTATCACTCATGCTTTCCTTCCTGTCGCTGGTCTCATTCATTATCGTAAAAGGAGGATAGACTATGGAAGAAGTTATTTTTGGCTCCAATATAATGCAGTTATTTATTGCGCTTATACTTGTTTCGACATTTATGATCCTTGGCTCAACACGCCTGTATTCATGCGTGAGAGCTTTTGGAATCCAATCGTTCCTGCTCGCATGTGTCGCTTCTGTCGTGGGAATCTCCACGGAAAAATTTGACCTGTACATTGTCGCCCTCCTTACACTTATAATAAAAGCAGCAGTTATCCCTTATATTTTCATT
>JAJRAP010000008.1 GCA_028679855.1 Candidatus Methanoperedens sp. | reverse complement strand
GTAGTGTTTGCTGGACACAAAGGAACAGTTGAAACAGCCGCCTTCAGCCCCTCAGGGACTTTTGTAGTTACTGGCTCGGGTGACAACACCGCGCGAATATGGGATGCAAAAAAAGGCACCCAGTTGGCAGTACTAAAAGGGCATGAGGCGCCGGTATACTCCGCTGTATTTGACCCTTCCGAAAAGACGGTGGTTACAGCTTCCCAGGACAAGACAGCACGGTTGTGGGATGTTCGTACCGGCGTCCAGCTGGCAGCGTTTATCGGCCATGATCGTACGGTTTTGTCAGCTACTTTCAGCCCGTCTGGCGATCGTGTGGTCACTACTTCCCGGGACAAAACTGTGCGCGTCTGGGATTCAAACACACATACACAACTTGCGGTTCTCACCGGTCATGAGTCTGCAGTTCATTCTGCCGCATTCAGCGCTTCGGGTGACCGCATTATAACTGCGTCGGAAGACAAAACAGCACGCCTGTGGGATGTGCGTCTGCTGACTGCCAGTGATCGCGACCTTCTCAACTATCTGCAAATTGCCAGGTTGCGTTTCCTGAACAATGAAGAAAGACAAAAATTTTTCCTGTCCAGTTCAATGGCAATGGTTGCACAGCCATTCAAAAAGGGAGGATCTAAAGACCCGTCTGTCCACAGGCAGATTGCTGAAAGCTGTGAACGCGGTGATGGAGTAACAGTAGATATGGCCAAGGCCTTGTATCACCATGCCCTGGCAGCGCAACTTTATGAAACGGCTGGTGATGTTGAAAACACTGCTTATGAAACTGCCCGTCGCGGCACTCTTGCCCGTAATCTGTCTTTCTCCGAGGCAGTGAAGATCTGGCGCGAGGTAAAAGCATGGCGCCCTTAGTTTATCGGGTCTTTCTTAATTTCATGGAGACTTGAGAAGGTGCAATCCTATTTAGGACGCGCCTTACTGCTGTTGCAACTCCAGGTATACGAATCAGCAGGATTTGCCAGCTTGGCATAGTAAGATTCATCATACTGCAACCTGCAGACATCGTTCATGTCTATCGGGTACTTCCTCTTGCCGAGAGTGCAGTCCCAGGAGTTTCCTATGTTGCGTACATGGGATACATCTGCAGAATCTCCGTAGATCTTCCGACAATATGCGCGGAGATCCATGCTCCGTCCGGTGGAAGAGTCAACTTTAGGTTTGTTCTGCGCCCACGACAAAGTCACGCCGGCTAACAAACACAAGAACATCAGCGATAACGTTAATCTTTTCATCATAGTTTCTCTCCTTAAGGTTTTTCAATTGCAATGCACTCCAGCATGTCAGGCCTTCCTATTCCGGCCAGAAGCATTGCTGTATTTGTCAGTGACCAACGTGTTCTTATTGCAGAGCGGATTTCTGTGATGTGAGAGATGAGGAATTGTCGCCTCTGCTCGGTCGTCACCTCGTCACGCATCATCTTTGCTAAGGCAGTAGTGTCTCCAAGAGGATACAGAAAATCTGCTGCCTGATCTCCAAACAGCGTTTGTGCAATGGCCTTGTGTGCTGGTATATCGGACATCAATGGTGGACAACCGAAATATGCCGCCTCGATTGGAGACATGCTGAACCCCTCATAGGATGACGAGCACACATATGCAAAATACGTCGAATAATTGAAGGTGGATGCTGAAGGAACATGGTCTATACGGACGCTTCCCCTCTTCTTATAATCTTCCGGGATCTCTGCTTCGATCAGGTTAATCTGTTCGGCATCTTCACTGCGCTTGAAGACATGGCTTGTCAAAAGCCTGAGGTACAGCACGGCTTTGTTCTCCAAGGCGGCTTCTCGAAATGCACGAACAATATCGTAAAACCGCTTTCTCGGTGCCAATCGTCCGGCTGAAGCAAAGACCTTAGGAACAGTTATCCATGGTGATGGTTTAAGCGGAGGCAATTCTTCCGGCAGAGGTACACCAACTGTGATTACCTTTGCAGAATAGCCGTCCTCAGCAAGAGAGTTCTGTAGGAATTTTGTCGAAGCCAGCAACTTTGCCCCCCTTTCGACAACAGTAGCAACATGCCCAAAATGGTGAGGCCAGTAGTCATGGATGTAAATCCAGATAGGAATATGACGAACTTTACACCATTGCAGCAGAGCAAGACTGTATTCCCACTTCAATTCTATGTGCAGATTTATTCCTATGACATAGGTAGCATCATAATGCTTTTCGTCAAGTTCACTGATAAAATCTTCTAGTGTTCCAGAAAAGCTGATATAGCTGGCGATACATTCTTTCCGTGTCGGGAATAGGCGTAGAATCTCTTTCATCATGACCGTGATACCGGTAATATGAGACAGCGAAAATTGATGCGCAAGAAGCATTTTTGATTGTTTAGCAATAATTTCCATCTCGACTTTAATAACGTGTTAATCCAACTTAAGGATGTCAAGCCGGGAACTTTTATAGACGAAAAATCGTCTGTTTATCATCCTGTTACGCATCGAAATAATTGTGTTCTTATATACCATACCACTGTACTTTGTCGCTTTTATGTCAATAATTTTCACGGTCGTCCCTACATGGATTTTACGATAAGAAATGACCGATAGGAGTGCAAAATTCGTTCCAGTATGATTGCTCTTGGAATCTAAGTGTGTAACCATTTGGAATCCAAATAATATTTCGAGTTTCTTGTTGATAAATTATTTGAGAATCTGGAAGAAATAAAGCCAAGGAAGGAAAAAATTCACTCCGTAGGGCCTTTTTTGTCAGTGGCTACTCAGAAATGACTTTGTTTGATTTTACAAGATGAAAGTGATAAAAATGAATAAAACATAATTCTTATCCTATCCAATGGAGTGCTGAAAATTTTTCAGTGATAATTTTCTCCTATAAGGAAGATAAGAGTTCGGTACTTCTGGGGCATATCATAATCAATATCAAATTTTTTGAATACCGAAGTATCTGAGAACTGTATTATT
>JAJRAP010000112.1 GCA_028679855.1 Candidatus Methanoperedens sp. | reverse complement strand
TCAAGCAGGGCCCCGCTCGGGTCAGTCTCAAAAAGGCGCGCCCTGCTATCATCTACTCCTGCGATAAGAAGGGATGTTCCGAACGGTCTTACGCCGCCTGACTGGGTATACGCATATTTAAAATCACAGATCTTCTTGGATAGCTCTTCAAGACCTATTGGTTCATCATAGGTAACCCTGTTGATCTGCGCTTCAACTCTGGCGCGGTCGATAATGACCCGGGCATCTGCGACCAATCCTGATGTTGCTGCCCCGATATGGTCATCTATCTGGAATATCTTCTCTATTGATTCAGCTTCAAGCAATTTGCTTGTTACCCGTTTGTCCACCAGCAGTACGGCCCCATCGATAGCTTTTATTCCGACTGCTGTGGTTCCTCTTTTTACAGCCTCACGGGCATATTCCACCTGGAACAATCTCCCGTCAGGGCTGAATACTGTTATTGCACTGTCATATTCGGTCTGTGGCGATTGCATCATTCTTTCTTTTTCAAGTCAAAAATATTTGTATAGTTTTCATTGTCTCTTCACTGAGAATGAACTAAGAGGTTTGTTCGGACATATATCAATTTTCATTCTGTTCAAATGGTTTAAATAAATAAAAAACAACGAAAGTAATAATGACAATTTACTCAAAAGCACAGGAATGTGCCGATTTTATAAAAAAACATTCATCAGCGTTCGTTGTTTCTCATATAGACGCGGACGGCCTCACATCTGCTGCGATCATAGGAAAAGCGCTTGAGCGGATTGGCATTGACTACGATATCCGGTTCGTCAAACAACTGGACAGTACCGCACTTGCTGGAATAGCGGACAACAATGCTGAGCTTGTGATATTTACAGACCTGGGTAGCGGGATGCTGGATGCGATCAAAACACTAAAGCTCAATGCTGTGATATCTGACCACCACCAGCCACGGGGGGTGCATGAGTATCACTTGAACCCTCATCTTTTCGGGTTGCACGGCGCGACCGAAGTCTCTGGCTCTGGTGTCACCTATCTCATAGCTACATCACTCGGGAACAACAGTGACCTCGCTGATCTTGCGATCGTGGGAGCCGTGGGCGACCTTCAGCACATGAAGAACGGGCAGTTAATAGGGATTAACAGGCAGATACTCGAAGATGGGGCAAAGACCGGTGTATTGCACTACGAAAAGGACCTGCTCCTCTTTGGCAAGCAGACGCGCCCGATATTTAAGTTGCTTCAATATTCTTCTGACCCTTACTTGCCCGGAATTTCTGGAAGCGAGGACGCAAGTATAGAATTTCTGAAAAAAATAGGCATACGACAGCACGGTGAGAAATGGAGGCGGTGGATAGACCTTGAACCCGTTGAAAAGCAGCAGATAGTATCGGCTCTTTTCCAGTTCTGCCTGTCTTCAGGGATGCCAGCCACCAGCGTCCAGAGGCTGATAGGGGAAGTATATACGTTATTGCGCGAGCGTGAAGGAACTGAAGTAAGGGATGCATCCGAGTATTCCACGCTCCTTAATGCAACGGCACGCTACGACCACGCTGATATCGGGCTTGCTGTGTGTATGGGCGACCGCGGGAAGAGCTATGACGAAGCCAGCACCCTTCTGAACGAGCACAGGAAGAATCTTGTTGAAGGGATAAATCTCGTCAAGGAGCAGGGAACGATAAGGATGGAACACCTTCAGTACTTTGATTCAGGGAATAAGATAAGGGAAACCATCGTGGGAATAGTGGCAGGGATGTGCACATCCTTTGTCAGGCACGATGTGCCAATTATTGCTTTTGCGGACACCGATGGTGGTGTGAAGGTCTCATCCCGCGGGAATTATGACCTGATAAGAAAGGGGCTGAATCTGGGAAACGCTATCAGTGAGGCTGCAAGGTCTGTTGGCGGCACAGGAGGAGGACATGATATCGCTGCAGGAGCTTTCATTCCAAGGGAAGCGAAGAGTGAATTCCTGAAGATACTTGACAGCAGGATCGGGTCGCAGATCAGGTAATATGCGAAATCGGATACTCCAGACCACAACATTGATTACCATATATTTTCTATAAGTTCATGCTAAATATTGATAACGCTATTAAATCATATTATAACGAGGATAAGATAAAATGGAATTCAAAGTCGAACCGTTCCAAATCAAAGCAGGCAGGTATAAAGTAGCACTTAATACGCAGGACGCCAAGGAACTCGGCGTCCGAGGCGGCGACCGTGTGCAGTTAAAAAACCACAGCTATCTCACGGCAATAGTTGAAACCGGGGATATAATCTCAAAAGGTACTGTGGGAGTGTATCAGGAATGCTGTGAAAAACTGGGAAAAGTATGCCCTCTGATGATAAATATCATTCCCGCATCAAGACCGAGTTCCATCGGTTTTATAAAAAAAATGATGGACCACCAGAAGCTTACACAGGAAGAGATATTTCAAATAGTACAGGATATTGTCAGGGAAAATCTTACTGAAGTCGAACTGTCAGCATTCGTTACCACTTCTTATATTTATGGTTTGACTGCCGATGAAATTGAATGGCTTACGAGAGCCATGATCGACACAGGTGAGAAGATCGAGTTCGATACACATCCCATAATGGATAAGCACAGCATTGGCGGAGTGCCGGGGAATAAAATATCGCTGCTCGTGGTACCCATAGTAGCAGCAAACGGTCTTCTCATACCCAAGACAAGCTCGAGGGCAATAACGGGTGCTGCAGGCACGGCTGATTTGATGGAAGTACTCGCGCCAGTTGAATTCTCAACCGATGAGATAAAATCCATTACAGAGAAAGTCGGCGGTATAATAGCATGGGGAGGAGCCACGAATATAGCGCCTGCTGATGATAAGTTGATTCGCGCAGAATATCCTCTTTCAATAGACCCGCGCTGCCAGATGCTTGCATCCATAATGGCAAAAAAAGGCGCTGTTGGAGCGGATTGTGTTGTGATAGACATCCCCATAGGCAGCGGTACCAAAGTTCCTACAATGGAAGACGGAAAAAAATTGGCAAGAGACTTAATTGAACTGGGCGAGCGGCTGGGTATGAGGGTGGAGTGCGCCATGACCTATGGCGCCTCACCTGTCGGCAGGACAGTGGGTCCTGCGGCTGAGGTAAAGGAAGCGATAAAAGTATTGGAAACTATGGAGGGACCGAACAGCCTTATTGAAAAAAGCACAGCTCTTGCTGGAATTTTGCTTGAGATGGGAGGTGCCGCAGCCAGAGGGCAGGGAAAGGAGATGGCGATGGAGACGCTGCGGTCTGGCAAAGCATTCACTAAATTAAAAGAGATTATCGAAGCACAGGGTGGGAATCCGAATATAACACATACCGATATTAAAGCTGGAGAAAATAGGGCTGATCTTCCCTCTCCGGCGGATGGGTATGTAATTGAATTCGATAACAAGCGCATAGTCGAGATTGCAAGGATTGCGGGCGCACCCATCGATAAGGGAGCAGGTGTCTGGATCCACAGGAAAAAGGGCGAAACTGTCAATAAAGGGGATCCCCTCATCACTATTTTTGCTGATAAGAGCTGGAAGCTCACTAATGCTTTGAAAAGCGCGGAGAAGGATTATCCCATAATCGTGGAAGGCATGCTTCTTGAGCGGGTGCAGACGTTCAGGGTATTATAGGCTTACTTCACAAACTGATCAAGCTTGAAGGAATAGAAGAATATCGGTTCTCCTTCAGGCACATCATTCCACAGGTTCCTGTCCACGCAACCTTCCCCGAGTTCCCTGACAAGACCTTCATAGGTCACAGCAGCGATTTTTTCGATGTTTACCGCCATGTTCTCAAGACGCCCGCTATCGGTATTCCTGGCCCTGTAAACTCCTTTATTGTAGAATCTAGAAGATATGAGCGTGCTCTTACCATGTTCGAGAGTCTCTTTTATTTTATACTCATCAAGATCAAGGATATTGCCCAGCCTCTCGATTTCCAGTTTAAATGTCATTATTGT
>JAJRAP010000111.1 GCA_028679855.1 Candidatus Methanoperedens sp. | reverse complement strand
CTGTATGAGCAGATGTTTTTTTTCTCTTTTTTCTTTCCAGCCAATTGTCGAAGAAACTCTATTATCGATGCTGCAGTGATGGCTTTAATATTTTCTTGGGTTTTCTGGTCATTGGTTTGAATAAGTGAGTTCATGTGGATAAAGGATTTAACTTATTTTATTTCCCGATACAACCGGGAATCATCCAGGATTTTTCCTGCATATAAATTAACCGATTTGAAAAATTTGATGCTGCTGAATTATCTGGTTGTCTGGAAACATGAGCCAGAGCCACAAAGGCATATAAGTTATTCTCTTATCTCCTATGATTTCCTCTCCTTCATAGTCCTCGGTTATTATAAGACCGCTCTTTAGATCAAATTCATTCAAAGCGCAAAGCAATCCCTCAACTTCCCGCTCTTTAACTTCCGGTTGACTGATATCCCAGCATACCTGAAGAGCTTCTCTTATCTTTAATTCGTTCATGAGAAGAAAATCCGTTTCTCTTTGATTTTTATCATGCCAATAGAATATTTTAGACAAAGGATCAGAAAAGCTTCTCCTTTTCAGCTCTATAAAGACAATGTTTTCTGCAATTCGTCCGTAATCCAGAGAAAATCTGAATCCTTTTATATTTCTTATCCCACTATCGATGCAATATATTTTCTTGGGATTTATTTCCTGTGCTTTGACAGAAAAGCTAAATACCGGCACATTAAAAACAAGATATGCATCCTTTAGATTTGCTGCATACTCACCAACTGTATCCACAGAGAGCGAAATATCTTTTCCAACTTTACTAAAATTCATGGGGTTGGATATGTTTTGCAGTAGTAAATTTACCATTTTCTCCATCTTTGCTGCATTTCTGATGCCCCGTTTTTTTATTATGTCTCTGTAAATTATTGTATCAAAATAAAACTGAAGCAGCTGTTTTTTAATACCAGGATTATTTTCAAGGACAACCTCAGGGAAACCTCCAAGTTCCATATATTCAAAGAGGTGATGTTTTATTTCGTTTTTTTTGGAAAAAGCAGAAATTTTATCTTTGATCATGAGCTTTGTTTTGAGGAATTCTCTGAAACTTAAGGGATAAACTTCAAAGTAAGCGATCCTGCCCGCAAGCCTGTAGCTAAAATCCTCTATTAGCATTGAGAAGTTTGAACCTGAAATAATGAGTTTCATGTCTTTTTCCAGATCATATATCCTTTTCAGGGTATTCTCCCAATTATCTACCTCTTGAACTTCATCAATAAAAACAAAAATTTTGCCTTCAGGATTTATCAGTTCCCTGTAACTTTTTATTGCATCATCGATCAGGTTCTCCTTTTGAACCCTGTCGTCATCGCATTTGACAAAAAGAATGTTCTTTGACGGGATTTTCGAACTTAACTGGTTTATTAGAATACTCATTAAGGTCGTCTTGCCTGACCTCCTGACCCCGATAAATCCTAAAATTTCTTTTCTTTCCAGCCATTTCCCGATGTCTTTTAGCAGTTCGCGTTCAATCAGCTTTGGTCCTGCCTCCCCCTTCCAGTGAGGATTCCATTCAACCAGTATCTCTTTGTTCATAGACTCAAGTATAGTCGAATCAAGTATTTAAATCTCTCGATTATAATCGAGTTTTAAATACCGAGTTCCTTGGCTAATTCTTCAAAGTCTCTAACTTTAGTACCTTCTTTCCTGCCTTCTTCAAGCTGTTTCATAATATCAACATCAGATAGAACTTCTATGGTTTCTTTCATGGAATCATATTCATCTGTCGATATTGTAATCCAGCCAGCTTGATGTTTTTCAGTTATAGCTGTATTAGTCATTTGATCAATCTTTATAGGGTAGTATTCTATTTAAACCTTAAGATAGACTTTGAGCGTCCTTTCTACATGAGGAACTTCAAACTTCACAATAAACCATAAATGATATATTACTTGACCCGGTATTATGATAAAAAAAGCAAATCAACAAACCAAAGTGCGGCTGTGGTCCAGCGGCTATGACAGGGGCTTCCCAACAACCTTTTGCAAGTAAAAGACTTGACCAAAAGGAGGGAAACAGCCTCTAACCCGGGTTCGATTCCCGGCAGCCGCACTAATATGTACTTTTTGGCTAATGAAAAGCTAAAATAAACAAAGGTTGAATGAAGCTATATGTTCCTATGATTATTTTCCTGATAAAATAATCAGAGCCTTTAAGTTTTCATGTGAAGAAAATGAAGTGTAGAATGTATGACTTACAATCTTGGCGACACAAATTGCTTACCGATGGAGCAAGATTTCTCACTTGGATAAATGAAACTGATGCACGAATCAAAAAGCTTCAACTGATAGCTGATGAACTCGAATTGTACCTTAAATCAGTATTGAGGACACGGGAGATATGCATAGCCTTTTGGAATGCCATTCCCAACGTTCGCAATGCTTGCAACGATATTAAGACTTATGAAAAACCTTTAGCAGCCGAAGCATATGCTTACGTCCATTTTCTTGACAGGTATTGGCGTAATTGGGATGTGTTGCTGGAGTTAACTGAGATTGG
>JAJRAP010000110.1 GCA_028679855.1 Candidatus Methanoperedens sp. | reverse complement strand
TAAAATCCCCTGCTCTTCCTTCTATGGCTGTAATCTCTGAATAAGAATATAGTGTGATGTCAGGATTGTTCTGGACATCTGACATCTTCGGGGCAAGAACGCAAAGGGAGCAGTCGTTCGTTGGGAAGACTTCGTTCATCAGCGCCATCTTGCCGCCTATTGCAGGCTCTTTTTCAACAAGCCGGACTTTGACCCCCATACCAGCAAGTGTTAGCGCAGCTTCTATTCCAGCCACACCTGCCCCGATCACCAGTACGTCCCTGTTCGCAGGCAGGGTCTTTCTTTCAAGTGGGGAGAGCAATGCGACCTTTGCAACGCCCATTGCCACCATGTCTTTTGCTTTCTGCGTGGCAAGACCTGGTTTATCCGCATGGACCCATGAACCCTGTTCCCTGATATTTACCATCTCAACGAGGTATGGATTGAGTCCTGCCTGTTCAAGTACGCGCCTGAACGTGACCATATGAAGGCGAGGCGAGCATGCTGTCATCACGACCCGGTCAAGTTTGTACTCTTTGATGTCGTTTTTTATCTGCTCCTGTCCTGCATCGCCGCATGCGAATTGTATGTCTCGGGCGACGGCTACATCTTTTAATTTTTCAGCATGTCTCCTTACGTCCTCAACGTCAATGGTTCCGGCTATGTTCGACCCGCAGTGGCAGATGTATACGCCTGTTGGCATTATTGATCGAATCCTTAATGATTATTAATTATATTTAAATCCTGGGTAGGGATCATTTCCAGTAGTCGCTCAAGAACTGCCTTCACACCATCGCCAGTTAGAGTTGACATGCTCATATCGGTTTTTTCAGCAGTTTTTGAAATATCTGTCTTATTCGCCGCAACTATCATCGGAATAACAAATTCTTTCTTAATTTCTTCAAGCAGATGCATCTGCTTTTCAAGGGTATAGCCGCATGTTTCAGAAGGATCGATAATAAATAGTATCACCTTTCCCACATGCCTGAGCGCAGATATCGCCTGGAGTTCTATCTCGTTCCTTTCCTCAAGTGGGCGGTCAAGAAGTCCCGGGGTATCGATGATCTGGTATCGTATCTTATTCTTTTCGAAATGTCCCACTGCCAGCCCTTTGGTCGTAAATGGATAGGAAGCAATCTCTGGTCGCGCGGTGCTCACAAGGGCTACAAAGCTGGACTTTCCCACGTTTGGATAGCCTGCCACAACAATTGCCGGCCCTTCGCCTATTTCAGGGAGCTTGCGAAGCTTATTTCTCGCATCGTTCATGAAGCGCAGGTTACCGTCAATGCTGTCCACGATGGAAGATATCCTGCCAAATGCCGCCTTTCGCACAACCTTTGCATCATCGGCGTTTCGCATCATACCTACATATTTTCGTGACATCTCGTTTATCTTTGTGCCCGCCCACTGCACAGAAGCGAGATTCATTTTCATCTCCTCAACTCCCACGATTATGTCTGCAAGTTCCAGATAGAACGGAGGCATAGTGTCAAAACTGGGAAATTTTCTTACTATGTTGATAAGATTATCGCTGAGGATGTGGGCTGCAGTAAGTAGCATGGATTCCTCGGCTTTGAGCTTGGACGCGCGGTCAAGAATTCGTTTTCCGTGCTTGGCGCGGGCTGCGCGCTTGAAGGATTTGTCAAGGAGTTCCTCGGAGGTGGGCACTGTGGGTATTTTTTCGAATATCATCAGGTACAAGATGTGCTGTTAAGATAAAATGATTATGTATATCGTCAAAACGTTACTTTTAAGTATTGCTTTGCCAAATATATCATTGGAGGTTATTAGTAATGGTAGATACTTGGGATGAATTCAGAAGATTTGAAGAAATAATGAACCGGATGTTTGAAGAGTTCTCAGGGAGACCCCGCAGGAGACTTTTAGCTTCAGGTGAAAGAGGAGAAATAGCGCCTGCAGTATACAGGGAGCCTTTTATCGATGTTATCGAGACCGATAAGGAGATAGTCGCTACTGCCGAATTGCCAGGTCTTGAAAAACAGGACATCAATATCAATGTCACCGAAGACAGGCTTGAGATATCTGCAGAAACAAAGCATGAAGAGAAGAAGGAAGAGAAGGGTTATGTGTACAGAGAAAGAAGCTCCGGGAGTTATTACAGGGCGATTTCGCTGCCGTCACCTGTTGATCCTGACAACTCAAAAGCCTCATATAAGAACGGTGTGCTTGAGATAAAGATGCCGAAGACGGAGATCAAGAAGAAGAAACCCCTTAAGATTGATTGAGTTATAAGAAATCAAAAGATTTTACACCCTCAAGTCTCCAATAGTTTTATTATACTCCTTTGCCTTTCGGAAGGGCATGGAAATACTAGCCGACCTCGGAGGACGCCCGGGACATGATTGTCGCGGCTTCTGTAGATACTGTTATTTTAAAGGAGTAAAAGAAGTACAGCCCTTTGGATGCAAACACTGCATGCCCTTCCAGAAAGGCTGCAATTACTGCACAAATAGCGTAAGGGAAGGTTATTCAGGTTTCAAACCGCTATCCGTTGTCGCTCAGGAGATACAGCAGGCGGTCTATTTCAACAAGAACATATCAAAGTTCAATGTGAGCGGCGGCGGGGACGTGAGCTGCTATCCCGAGCTTAAACCCCTTGTGAATTTCCTCTCGCGGTACAATAAGCCCATACACCTGGGCTACACAAGCGGGAAAGGGTTCAACAGGGAAGATGCGGTCTTCTTCATCGATCACGGGGTAAATGAGGTCACGTTCACTGTTTTTGCCACAGACCCTGAACTGCGGCGCAAATACATGAATGACAAAACGCCCGAGGATTCACTTGATGCGCTTCACGTCCTTGCGGAAAAATGCACCGTGTATGCGGCGGCTGTGCTTATTCCCGGCGTGAACGACGGCGATGTGCTAATGAAAACGTGTGCTGACCTTGAGGAGATGGGCGTGAAGGGTCTCAT
>JAJRAP010000109.1 GCA_028679855.1 Candidatus Methanoperedens sp. | reverse complement strand
TTCAGGAAGTCCTGATCCACGGTGTTGTGTCGCGTGGTGATATCATTCAGTCCTCGGGGCTTAAGGAACGGACTGGGAGAAATCTTCTGGGGATGCTTCTTGAGGAGGGCTTGCTGGTTTCGGATTCACCGAAGGGTGAAGTCAGGCTGGGATTTCCTATCCATGCGGCAGGATGGTACTTTCCGGACCTGTATCCGATATTAGCGAGATAGATGGAGGGTGAAATTAAAAGAGTGCACCGCAGCATTATCTTGTCAGTCTCGTGCTTCTGTTTTGTTCTTCTCGCCGCCGGTATTGCTTTCGGATGGAACGACAAGGCCCACCTCGCCATAGCCAAAGCCGCCGAATACGATAGTTGGTACAATGCGGCCGGCCCCTATATTACGAAAATAAAGGCCGGGGATATGGAAGCAACAAATCATTGGTTCAGCAACACTGCCGCCGTTGTTGTGACTGAAGCTCTGGTACTGGATCAGCTCAAACAATATAATAATGCATCAGATAAAGAGGGGCATCTGTACGGCGCAATCATAGCCTCACTTCGGGACTATATAAAAGATAAGAAAGGCGGCAGATATGCTGAGTATCATATGGCTTATTGTGCCCACTATATAGGAGATCTCAGCCAGCCATTTCATAACGTGCCTTATGACGACTTCAATAAAAACCACCATGGTACGAATGACGGCATCGTCGATTTGAGCACGCTGAATAATATCGGCCTCATCCAGAAAAATATGTATCCTATCGTTATTCACGACGAAAATGACCTTGCCCGGGAGATCGCAAGGATTGCGAATATAGCACGTCAGCTCGCCTTAAAAATCAGGAGCGAAAATAGAGACATGACTCAGGACGAGGCTTACACTGAGTTGTCACACAGCGCCTCACTTCTCAGGGCTGTTTTGTCCCATGCAAAGGAAAAGAAAGAGGAACGGCAACTACATCCCTGACTGAGAGCTGCTCGTTATCGTGTCATGTGGCTGCATCGCTGCTGTTTAGCACCTGATAAAGCGGGTATCGAAAACTGAAACAGTCGAGAATTACGATGGTACTTTACGCTCACAAGGCAAAGTAAATATCTTGTATTTTCGAAAAATCAAGTATAAAGTTTATAGGATATAGAATATAAGTTGTATCGTTGCTTTAAAACTTAATAACCTGCAGCCGCTAATCTTCACAATTTATTCAAAAAACTGTTATAACTTATTGTAAGTTACGGAAAGGACGTTGAAGCTGGATTCAGTTAAGTTTAAATCAGGAGGGAGACTATGCCATCAGAGAAAAATGAGCGGGTAAATATGTCAAAACATATTTTGCCAACTTCCGGAAACCTTCTTGGCCTGTGTTTTGCGATCCTCAGTTTCATAAAGGTATCACATCTTTCAAATGAGACACTCATAGATGAAATTATTGTCCTTGCTATCGTTCTGTTTCTTATTGCCAGTATTATTTCGTATGCATCTATGAAGTCTTTGAGCAAAGGGGAACGCTATGAACGCATTGCAGAGTTCATTTTCCTGGGAGGATTGACGGTGATGGGAATCTGTGCGGTGGGGATTGGTGTTGAGTTGCTACATTAGCGTGCAGACAAGGTTATTATAGGCACATTTAGAATTAATAAATGGCATAAAGTTCTTACTCTAAATAATGAAGCAATTAAAGCAATTCTCAGAATATTTTGAAAATAAGTCGAAGCCATTCCTTATAATGCTCGATATCGCCTTACTTCTTTGTATAGGGCTTGTTGATCATATAACTGGCTATGAAATAGGGATTTCGCTTTTTTATCTGATACCTATAAGTTTTGCCGCATGGTTCGGAAGTAGACTACGCAGCATTATAATTTCGTCCCTTAGTGTTTTGACAATCGCAGTTGCCGATTTTATGGCAGGGAAAGAATACCACCATTTATTTATTGAATTATGGAACTTGTTAATACATTTTGGTTTTTTTGTTTTTTATGCAATTGTGCTTTCGTTAGTAAAAACCAATTTGTATGAACGGAAGAGGCTAATAGAGGAACTCCAAAAGACATTAAGTGAAGTGAAGCAGTTAAGCGAGATCCTTCCTATCTGCTCTTACTGTAAAAAAATAAGAGATGACGAAGGCTACTGGGAAGGGGTAGAAACGTATATAAGTAAGCATACAGATACATTATTCTCACACGGCATGTGTCCTGAATGCGCTGAAAAGGTAATGAAGGAGTTTGAGGAATTTAAGAAAAAATCTGGACATTAGTATTTATTTTCTCTTGTACGGCGCATCAGAATTATGATATTAGTTGACGCTTATTCGAAGTCCGCACCTTTTGAGCATGCTGTAATGTTGTAGAGTACAACCAATAATAATTAGAAGTGTAAGCTATGTTTGAACACCATAAAAAACAATTAATCAGCAGGGAAAAATTTATTAGCCGGCAAATCAAGTATTTGGGATTTTCTGCAATAATTCTGGCTTGGTCGATCGGGATCGGAACAGCGGGGTATCATATTTATGGGAAACTTTCCTTGCTCGATTCCTTTCTCAATGCTTCAATGATTTTGACTGGAATGGGGCCAGTCGATCATCTCGATACGAACAGTGGTAAGTTGTTTGCTGCTTTTTATGCACTGTTCAGTGGCGTAGCTTTTCTCACTTTTGTTGGGGTACTCTTTGCACCAATATACCACCGTTTCCTTCATAGATTCCATCTTAATATGGATGATGATAATAAGTCTGATGAATAAAAACAAGTACTTTCTGAAATGCGCTGGGAATGAATCTGCTTGACGACATAATATCGAAGTGCAATATTCCGGATATATGACCAACGTTAAGAAAAAGGAACATTTAACAAGCGGTATTCGCATTGTTTCCCTTTTTGAAGGGTCAAAAGGATCGGAGACTCCCGAACCATTTTATGCAGTTGGAATGAACATTGTCTTTTGAAAGAGGTCCTTTGAAAGGGCGTTATAATTTGTGAAAATAGATTTTTTTCTGAACGATACGCGTCTGTTTCGAATAAGCGTCATTCTGCCGCGAAGTTGCTGAATGACGCTTATTCGAAATATATAGCCATTCAGTATGGGAACAAGAGGAATCGAAGAGTGACGGATAGAGGGTATCGGAAAAAAATCAAGAAGAAAGACCTGACCGTATTAGCTTGATACTGGGTGGGTTCATCGCCCCGCAGATAGCCAAGAGGGTTAGCCCGCTGACTGTCAAGAGGATAGCGGTTGCGGGACTCGTCCTGCTGGCGCTCAATCACTTGGGGGTATACTGAGAGAATGAAGCAGACTTGTCGGATGGAAACATATCAACTTTAACAAGGGGAAATGCTCGATGATCGACACAAATTTATTGCTGGATGATGTGGGGTTTGCAAAGGCCCTTTTAGAAAAAGATCGGCTTTCTGGTGCTGACATAGTCTTCGCCCTACGCAATCTTTTGAAAATGAAGTACTACCCGGTGGCGGTGAAGTTCTTTTTCTCAGAGGAGGAACTGGAGGATTTCAAAAAGAAGGCCCGGTATAAAGTGGGGGCGCATTCCTTCACCTTCTGCCACTATCTCGCCGCCTCCCGGCAGCGTGGAGACATTCTGCTGGCCGATATGGATAAGCTCGGCTGCACAAACGCAAAGTATATCTTCGGCTGGAAGGAATACGACGAAGGAGAAGTCAAGAGCCACATGAAGTATACGAAAGACAAGGCCCAGGCCGAACGTTTTGTGAAGACCAAAAAGCGGCTCAAAGAGGGCCTGCTGGCGTTTGCCACTGCCCCGCTTCATCTCGCCCATTATCAGCCTGACGTGATCCACGGCATGAGCGATGTGCTTCAGGCGTATCACCTCGGCAACGACTGGTGCACTGCTATGGACATCCACCCTTTTGAGATGACAATGACCATGAACAGCTCAGCCTGCCACGGGGTCGCTGCTTCATACCTCACCGGCAGGCCCAATATCACTCCGATGTGCAGCGGCAGTTACACAGCCGGCAAGACGGAACAGGGGGAGATTAACTGGATATGGCC
>JAJRAP010000108.1 GCA_028679855.1 Candidatus Methanoperedens sp. | reverse complement strand
CATTCCGTGATTTTATCTTCATGTGTCACCAATAGTTTTAAATATTCTCTTGACAACTCAAGGTCACTATTGCGTTAATGGATTAATAAACTTATCAGGAGCATTAAATGGGAAACAGACCCCTCGACATTCTAAACAATGCATTGAATAAATCGGTATTGATCAGGCTTAAAGGCTCAAGAGAGTTCAGAGGTGAACTGCAGGGATATGACATGCACATGAACCTCGTACTTTCAAATGCCGAGGAAATAAAAGAAAGCGAATCGAAAAAGCTTGGAACAGTAGTTGTACGCGGAGATAATATCGTCTTCATCTCCCCATAATTAAAAGGTGATAACAAATGTCAAAAGGTACGCCCTCAATGGGACATCGCCAGCATAAGACACATGTGAAATGCAGAAGATGCGGTAAGGTATCATTCAATACCCACACAAAGATGTGCGCATCGTGCGGATTCGGAAAGTCAGCACACATGAGATCCTATAAATGGCAAGAAAAATGCGGATATTAAGGTGAGAACGATTGCATGAAGAATGCGGCGTTGTAGGTGTTTCTTATTGTAATGATACACCTTCTGCGCTGTCTATCTATTATGCACTTTATGCTCTTCAGCACAGGGGACAGGAATCAGCAGGCATAACTGTCCACGACGGAACAAAGGTCATGACCCTGAAAGGAATGGGTCTTGTTCCTGATGTTTTTAACAGGGGTGACATCCAGAAATTAAAAGGCAGCGTTGGCATCGGGCATGTCCGTTATTCTACTACAGGCGGCTCAAAAATCGAGAATTGCCAGCCACTCCTCGTAAGTTTTAAAAGCGGGACTATAGCTATTGCCCATAACGGGAACCTTGTCAATTCAAAAGAGCTGCGTACTGAACTGGAAAAAGAGGGGAGGATTTTTCTTTCTGATTCAGATACCGAGGTTATTGCCCATCTTCTTGTGAAAAAACTCATGCACAGCGACCTTGATGAAGCTGTCAGGGAATTGATGAAGCGCTTCGTTGGTTCTTATTCGCTCGTTATCCTGTTGGATAATACCCTCGTGGCTGTCCGCGATCCGCTGGGCGTAAAACCACTGTGTCTTGGGCATATAGACAATGGTTATATGGTGGCGTCAGAGAGCGCAGCTATTGATATCCTAAATGGTGTATTTATCCGGGATATCGCTCCTGGTGAAATGCTAATAATAAAAGGTGGCGAATATGAGAGCAAACAGCTTGTCAGGTCGAAGAACTCCGCTCACTGTGTTTTTGAGTACATTTACTTCGCGCGACCCGACTCTGTAATAGACGGCAAGCTTGTTTATAATGTGAGGATGCGGATAGGACAGATGCTTTTTTCTGAACATCCGGCAAAAGCAGATATTGTTTCCCCTGTGCCTGACTCAGGAATTACAGCAGCGATAGGTTTCTCAAAGAGATCGGGGATAGATTACATGGAAGGTCTGATGAAGAACAGGTATATTGGCAGGACTTTCATCATGCCAGGACAGGATATGAGAGAGACCGCCGTCAGGCTCAAGCTCAATACCATAAAACCCAACATTGAAGGAAAGAACGTTGTTCTTGTGGATGACAGCATAGTGCGCGGGACGACATCACGGCGCATCATCGACCTGATGAGGAAATCAGGAGCCAGGGAATTGCACATGAGGGTGGCAAGTCCTCCGATAATATCGCCGTGCTATCTGGGTATAGATATGGCGACAAGAGAAGAACTTGTGGCTGCGCACAAGGCTGTGAAAGGTGTGGAAGCTGTTATCAACGCAGACTCACTTGGATTCATAAGTATCGATGGTCTTGTGAGTTCGATCGGGATCCCGAGGGATGACCTGTGCCTTGGATGCCTTACTGGAGCATATCCTGTTGAGATACCGGGTGAACCGTGCGCAAGGAAACAGTTGAAACTGTCTGAGTTTTAACAGAAAACTAAAAAAGAGAGAACCGATATTAGAATACTGAGGCAGAACAATGGGTATAATAAAAAGATTGAAGATGAATTTTACCTGGTTTAAAAAATTTTTCAAGAAGAAGCGGGCAAGAATTGGTATTTATGGTCCTCCCAATGCTGGAAAAACAACACTTGCTAACAGGATAATCCGAGACTGGACCGGTGATGCCATGGGTTCGGTATCGGTGATACCACATGAGACCCGTAGAGCCAGGAGGCGCGAGGGCGTGACTATCGAATCCAACGGCTCCTCAGTAACGCTGGACATTATTGATACGCCCGGGCTAGCGACTAGAATCGATTTCCATGACTTCATGGCATTCGGGATGTCTGAGGAAGAATCAAAGCGGCGCGCAAAAGAAGCCACAGAAGGAGTGATAGAAGCGGTGAAATGGCTGGACGACCTTGATGGCGTGATACTTGTGATGGACGCCACGGAAGATCCGTATACGCAGGTGAACGTGACCGTCATAGGGAACATGGAAGCGCGAAAACTTCCGCTTCTTATAGCGGCGAACAAGATCGACCTTCCGACCTCGTCACCGGCAAGGATCCACAGCGCTTTCCCGCAGCATCCTCTTGTGCCGATATCAGCCCTTGAAGGGCAGAACATAGACCTGCTTTATAAAGAGATTGCAGACCACTTCGGGTGATAACAATGAAAGGAATTCAGTTGGATTTGATTTCGGAAGATAAACTTGATAGCATGACCTCAATGGAAAAAGTGCGGTTGATACTTGATGAAGTCAGGAATGGGAAAATACTCGTACTTGAAAAAGGACTTACGCCAAGTGAGCAGAATAAACTCATCGAACTTACTATGACAGAGATAGCGCCAGATGATTTTGCAGGGATAGAGATAGAAAGCTATCCCGTAAAACAGACCAGCACTCTTTTGAGCAGGCTGCTCGGGAAGACAACGCTAAAAACCCGGCTCACGGTCATAGGTCAGGCTGCGCAGTTAAAGACCATAAAAAAGGACAGAGACCTGATAAGCGCCCTTGTATCTCCTTAATCTATGCCTCATAAGTGTACCAGGTGCGAGAACATATTCAGGGACGGGGCAGCCATAATATTGAACGGCTGCCCGAAATGCGGTTGGAATAAGTTCCTTTATGTGAAGGATGAGCATACGGCAGATCAGCAGGTCGTATCCGGGGACTCCATCCCTCCTGCCGCTTCACAGTTCATCAAGGAAGTCGATGAACTGCTGGGGAGCAAGCCTGTGCCTGTTGTGAAAGAAAGTAAGGAAGAGAAGAAAAAAGAAGAAATCGGCGACAGGGTTGAATCAGTAAGGATACTTTCTCCGGGTTCGTACGAATTGAATCTTGATTCAATAATGAAGCGAGAGGAGATCGTGATGGCTCTTAAGGAGGACGGCACGTATATCGTCCATCTCCCTTCAGTTTTCCAGAAAAAGAAACATCAAGATCGGTAGAAGGTTGGCTGGGTTGAATTGATATGGGAATATTCCCTCGGTCGGGTGGAGTCGGTCGTATAAACATAAACGGTGTTTATGTATTCCCCGAACTTTATCGAGTCGTGAAAATAATATCCCTTGTCCAGCCATGAGACATTCCTTACTCTCAGAACTGCTTTTTCCTGATCCATTTTAATTATTTCATAATCGAATTCTGAGAACACTGACTCTATTTTTGGCTCAAGGCTATTACTTCCCATAAGGAGTATGAACAGCTTTGGGAGACCGCCAAGGTCATAATTTACTGTGAAGATAGCATCTGTTTTTTGAAAATCAATCGTTAGAGAGGTTATTTCCAGTGACCTTCTATCGGGCGTCCCATTAGAAAACGGGGTTAATGATGCCAGGACAAGGATGAGTAAAACTGTAACTGTTAATGCTGAT
>JAJRAP010000107.1 GCA_028679855.1 Candidatus Methanoperedens sp. | reverse complement strand
GTCTATATGACACAACTCCGACGTAAACTTGAATCAAACCCTGCCCGCCCGAAATTTTTGATCAACGAACCCGGCATAGGATACAGGCTTAAAATAACTGCGTGATCTAAAATTACCAGGAGATTGAATAGTAAATACTACTTCCTAAGAAACAGGATTTTTTCTGTCCGTTGACAAATTGGACTAATGATATTAAAGTACAATCAAATAGCAGCCGAGGTCCATTCAAAAAAATGGACGCGGGGGACCCAAATTTTGGGGCGTATTCCAGCAATGGATAGGGCACTTCCAGGCCCGAGCCCGTCAGCTAACCTCGCAGGCATTTGGAAGGGCAATGGTCAGAAAAGAAAACCGCTGCCTGGCGGTTTTTTTATTTCCCTCCGCTGCCCCTGAAAAGGAGGAAGTGATGTTACTAAGACGTAATCTCGCCGGGAGTCTTGCGCAAATCAGCAGGAAAGAATTCACAGGGCTAATATTATCTGCTATCATTTCATCAGATAGAAAGGAAGCAGGCCGTGCAGAATAGCGAGGTGTTTCTTGATATCTTCCAGATACTGATACTTTTGATTACCTTAACCCTGTTAACTAAACCAATGGGCGGGTACATGTCAAGAGTATATCAGGGTGAACGTACGTTTTTAGCCCCGGTTTTCGGCCTGCTGGAAAAATTATTTTATAGGATTTCCGGTATTACCCCGGATGCTGAAATGAACTGGAAGCAATATGCCTTCACGATGCTCATTTTTAACTTTATCGGGCTGGCTGTGATGTTTGCCATTCTTATGCTGCAAGGTTATCTGCCTCTAAACCCCCAGAAGTTACCAGGTTTTTCGTGGGATCTTGCATTTAACACCGCAGTGAGTTTCGTTACGAACACCAACTGGCAGAACTACAGCGGCGAATCCTCAGCAAGTTATTTTTCCCAGTTAATGGTTTTAATGGTACATCAATTCCTTTCAGCCGCCACAGGAATGGCTATTGTTGTTTCCTTCATCCGCGGGCTTGCCCGGAGGACGGCTGAGACCATAGGCAATTTCTGGGTGGACCTGACCCGCACAGTCCTCTATATCCTTTTGCCGATATCAATTATTGTTGCACTGGTATTGGTGTCGCAGGGCGTCATTCAAAACTTCAGCCCCTATAAAAATGTTCAACTGCTGGAGGCAATCAGTTATGAAAAACCAAAGCTCGACATTAACGGCAACCCGCTCAAAGACGCAAGCGGAAAACAGTTAACAGAGAAGATAATAGTGAAAGAGCAGACATTGCCCATGGGGCCGGTTGCTTCGCAGGAAGCAATCAAAGAGTTAGGAACTAACGGCGGCGGTTTTTTCAATGCCAATTCATCCCATCCCTATGAGAACCCGACACCTTTTACAAACTTTTTAGAAATCCTCCTGCTCCTTTTGATCCCTGCTGCCCTGACGAATACCTTCGGACGCATGGCCGGAAACACAAGGCAGGGATGGGCCATATATACGGCTATGCTCCTGATTTTTGTCCTTGCGGTTGGCGCATTATATTTGGCTGAGTACAGCGGTAATCCGCTGGTTCAGAAGCTTGGCGTTCACGGTCCTAATATGGAAGGAAAAGAGGTCCGCTTCGGACTCGGCGGCTCTGTGCTGTTTTCTGCATCCACCACAGCGACATCCTGCGGTGCGGTCAATAATATGCATGATTCACTGACGCCGCTCGGCGGAATGGTACCGATGGTGCTCATCCTCTTGAGCGAGGTTGTCTTTGGAGGAGTCGGTTCAGGCCTCTACACTATGCTTGCCTTTGCTATTATCGCCGTATTTGCAGCCGGTCTCATGATCGGCAGGACTCCTGAGTATCTGGGGAAGAAGATAGAGGTAATGGAAATGTGGATGTCGGTGATAACCATCCTTACCTCGGGCGTATTTGTTTTGATATTTGTTTCGATCGCGCTCCTTGTTCCTGCGGGCGTGAGCTCCATGTCAAACCCGGGACCTCACGGCCTGAGCGAAGTGCTTTATGCCTTTGCATCAATGTCCAACAACAACGGCAGTGCCTTTGCCGGCCTGAATGGAAATACCATTTTTTATAACCTGACAGGGTCTCTTGCCATGCTCGCGGGCAGATTTGCTCCTGCTGTCGCAGTCCTCGCAATGGCTGGTTCATTGGTCAAGAAAAAGTATGTTCCACCCAGCCTGGGAACGCTCCCGACCGATCAACTCCCTTTCATAATCTGGCTTGTATCAGTAGTCCTGATTGTAGGCGCTCTGACCTTTTTCCCGGCGCTTGCCCTTGGGCCGATTGTTGAGCAGATGATCATGCAGGGAGGTGTATAGTAATGAGCAAAACCACGAAAAAAACCAAAGGAATATTTGATCCAAAGCTGATGAGAGCAGCGCTCATAGATTCTTTTAAAAAACTTGATCCCCGAGCACTTTGGAGAAATCCGGTCATGTTATCCGTTGAGATCGGCAGCGTTATCACTACAGTCAATTTCTTCATAAACTTAATTACGGGAAAAGGAGAGCCTGCCTGGTTTACAGGAATGGTTTCAGCCTGGCTTTGGTTGACCGTTCTCTTTGCGACCTTTGCTGAATCTCTGGCAGAGGGAAGGGGAAAGGCGCGAGCAGAGTCCATGAAGAAGACGCGCAAGGAGATCATGGCAAAGAAGCTGAAAAAACCTGAGCTGGGGGGAGAATATGAACTGGTCCCTTCCACTCAACTTCGTAAAGATGACATCATATTGGTGGAAGCGAACGATCTGATTGCGGGCGACGGTGAAGTAATCGCAGGCGCGGCGCTCGTCAATGAATCTGCCGTCACCGGGGAATCCGCGCCGGTGGTCAGGGAGTCAGGAGGCGACCGCAGCGCCGTGACCGGCGGAACCCAGGTAATAGCAAACAGTATCGTAGTTCGCATAACTGCAAATCCCGGTGAGACCTTTCTGGATCGAATGATTTCACTTGTGGAAGGTGCGAAGCGCAGAAAGACTCCTAATGAGATTGCCCTGGAAGTTCTCCTGGTTGCTTTGACAGTCGTCTTCTTTCTTGTTGTGGTCAATCTAAGCCCTCTTTCCATTTACAGCGTAAAAGCGACCGGCCAAGGACAACCGGTTACGCTCGTAGTGCTGGTTGCATTATTTGTATGTTTGATACCGACAACGATTGCGGCCCTTCTGCCTGCTATCGGAATTGCAGGAATGGACCGCCTGTTCCAGAAAAATGTCATTGCCCTTTCCGGCAGGGCGATTGAGGCGGCGGGAGATGTTAATGTTCTGCTCCTGGACAAGACAGGCACTATCACTCTTGGCAACCGGCAGGCGGTTGCTTTCATACCGGTAGGGGGTCATTCCGAAAAGAAAGTGGCTGAAGCGGCGCTGATGGCCTCTCTTACTGATGAAACGCCTGAAGGAAGAAGCATTGTGGTGCTTGCCAAGCAGAAATATGATCTCCGAATGCGGGAGTTGCCGCAGAATGCCGAGTCAATCCCTTTCAGCGCTGAAACAAGGATAAGCGGTGTGAACATAGACGGGCATGCTTTCCGCAAGGGGGCCGGAGATTCACTTATAAAATTTGTCCGGAACGCCGGGGGAACTATCCCGCAGGAACTTGACGGACAAGTTACGGCGATAGCAAGTGCGGGAGGCACTCCGCTGGCTGTCAGCCGTGATGCTGAGGTTCTGGGCGTCATAAATCTGAAGGATATTTTAAAGGGTGGGATTCAGGAGCGCTTTCTGCAACTGCGCAGTATGGGTATCAAGACGATTATGATCACCGGAGATAATCCTCTCACAGCAGCGGCTATCGCAAGTGAAGCGCAGGTAGACGACTTCCTCGCGCAGGCAAAACCCGAAGACAAACTCAGGCTCATCCGGGAAAATCAGCAGCAGGGTTATATGGTGGCCATGACAGGGGACGGCACAAATGACGCTCCCGCGCTTGCACAGGCAGACGTGGCGGTGGCGATGAACACAGGCACGCAGCCTGCGAGAGAAGCTGCCAACATTATTGACCTGGACAGCAATCCAACCAAATTGCTTGATATAGTAGAGATCGGAAAGCAGATTCTCATGACGCGTGGAACGCTCACGACCTTCAGCATCTCAAATGATGTGGCAAAATATTTTGCTATAATTCCCGCTGCGTTTGTCTCGATTTACCCGCAGCTTGGAATACTCAATATCATGCACCTTGCAAATCCGTTCAGCGCAATTCTTTCTGCTGTTATTTTCAATGCGATAATTATTCCTTTGCTGATTCCCCTGGCGCTCAAAGGCACAAAGTATCGCCCGATGCCCGCTGAAAGACTGCTGATATATAACCTGTTTATTTATGGTGCGGGAGGGCTTTTAACTCCCTTCGTCGGTATTAAATTAATTGACGTATTGATAAATATCTTAATGTGAGCAAGGAGAGACATCATGAAAGAAATAAAAACCGGAATATTACTTTTTGTTGCCTTGTCGTTATTGACCGGAATCCTGTATCCGGCGGCGGTGACGGTCCTTGCGCAAGCAATATTTCCTAAACAGTCTTCGGGAAGTCTGATTTATAAAGTTGATGGGACACCGGCAGGGTCGGCATTGATAGGCCAGCCTTTTTCCGAACCGAAATACTTCTGGCCTCGTCCTTCAGCAACAGCCGTTTTTCCATATAACCCATTAGCTTCAGGCGGGTCTAATATAGGTCCTACGAATAATGACCTGATTACTAAGATCAGTGATAGAGTAAAATCATTTCAGGATACGGGCATTCAGGGGCAGGTCCCCGCGGACCTGGTAACGGCGTCAGGAAGCGGACTGGACCCGCACATCAGTCTTGAAGCGGCGCTTGTGCAGATTCCGCGTATCGCAAAAGCACGGCGAGTGCCGGAAGAAAAAGTCCGCAGTCTTGTGCAAGCGCATTTTGAAGACCGCCAGTTAGGTTTTCTCGGAGCGCCGAGGGTTAATGTTTTGAAATTAAATCTTGCGCTGGAGAAGTTGTAAAAAGTATGGACGAAGAAGAATATAAAAGGCCAACACCTGAGGCAATGCTTGAAGTAGCACAGAAGGAAGAGGCTCAGGGTAAAAGAGGCAAGCTGACTATCTACTTCGGCGCTGCTCCCGGCGTCGGCAAGACGTATGCGATGCTCAGTGATGCAAGGGTGCGCAAGCAGGAAGGGGTGGACGTTGCGGTGGGTTATGCCGAGACCCATGGGCGCGCTGAAACCGATGCATTGCTGGAGGGACTGGAGATCATTCCTCATCTTGCCGTCACCTATATGGGAATGCAGCTTAAGGAAGTCGATCTGGACAAAGTCGTAGCGCGCAAGCCTCAATTGGTTTTGGTGGATGAGCTGGCCCACAGCGATGCGTCGGGACTTCGCAATGCAAAGCGATATCAGGATGTAGAAGAAATATTGAATGCCGGCATAGATGTTTATGCAACAATGAACGTGCAGCATGTCGAGAGCCTTAATGATATTATCTTTCAAATCACCAATATCCGCGTGAGTGAGACCGTTCCCGATACAATCATTGAAGCTGCTGATGAAATCAAACTGGTGGACCTGCCGCCTGAGGAATTAATCAAGAGGCTTCATGAGGGCAAGGTCTACGTAAAAGACATGGCAAAGAGCGCGGTGCACAGGTTTTTTCGCCCCGGCAACCTTATGGCGCTGCGGCAGTTGGCTCTCAGAGCGGTAGCAGGCAGTGTGGATGAAAAGATGCGCAGTTACATGCAGGCCCATGCCATAGCCGGTCCCTGGCCGGCAAAAGAGCGCGTGCTCGCAGGTGTCTTTGCCAGTCCTTACGCGGACAAATTGATCCGCTCTGCATTCAGGCTTGCAAGTGAACTTGATGCGGAATGGATCGCCTTTTATGTGGAGACGGAAAGGCATGCAAAACTCTCCGAACAGGAAAAGGAGTGGCTGAATAAAGCATTAGACCTCGCAAAGAAGTTGGGAGCGCGCGTGGTCTGGATGAAGGGAAGCGACGTGACGGAAGAAATGGCGAATTATTCGCAGAGCCATAATGTCACAAAGATTGTCATTGGTAAACCCCGCCGCTTCGGGCTGGTCCAGTCGATACCCAAAAAACTCCTGACCAGGACCCCCAACATAGATATCTATTTACTTGATGCCGGGGTGGACCCTAAATTCGTTCCCAAAAAGCGTATAAGCATAAGCAAACCTTTGAACTATGCAATCAGCATACTTGCAGTCAGCGGGATGTCACTCTTTGCTTTTCTATTGCGCAACAGCCTTAATCAGGTGAATCTGCTTTTCCTGCTTTTACTGCCGGTCATTGTGAGTGCTCTTTACCTGGGGAGGGGCCCGTCCATAGCAGCGGCGATCATCAGTATCCTGATTTTTGATTACCTGTTTGTACCTCCTTACTTTGAGTTTGCCGTCAGCGACGTGGGATATTTTGTTTCCTTCATTGTATTTATCATTGTTGTCGGAGTGATAAGCAACCTTGCATCACAACTGCGCAACAAGGTGGAACTGCTCAAACAGAGCGAAGTAAAGAACGTGGCGCTTTACGGGTTAAGCAGGGACCTGGTAACGGCCCATACTTTGGAACAAGTCCTGGCAATTATCGTCCGCCATACTACGCAAATCTTTCCCTGTGAGATAGCAATCTTTTTGCCCGAAGATGAACAACTTATTGTTAAAGCCAAGACTACCGCTTTTGATGTAAACCCCAAGGTGCTTGGCGTTGCGTCATGGGTTTTGACTAACAAACAGTCGGCAGGCCGAGGTACCGGTACGCTTCCTCAAACCAAAGCATCTTATCTGCCCATGATGACGGCTGATAAGGTTGTAGGAGTAGTGGGATTCGATTTTAAGGAAAGTGAAAAGGTTATGCTACCTGAAAATCAGGTGGTGCTTGAGACCATCGCCCGCCTCGGCGCCATGGCGATTGACCGAATATTCAAGAAATAAGCGGCTAATTAATTATAAAAGGAGGAAAAAAATGAAGAAACTATCAGTTTTCATATTCATGATTTTTCTGTTCGGTATTGCCGGTAAAGCTGCAGCTGTTTCGCCTATGCCATTTGAAGAATTGAAGCCAGGTCAAACGGCAATAGTTTGTGCTTTCCATATTACCTACATTACAGATCAGACAAGAGGAATTCCTGAAGAACAGACGTCGACATTTGCTTTCGAAGCCTCTAATGCTAAAAAAGATGTGCTTGAATGGGTAAATAAGTACATCAATGACAAGTTAAATGAAAGGAACGTGTCAGCGTTTAAGGTCGAATGCAAATTCCCGTAATTATCAAAAATAAAAAATTTATTTTTAGAGAGGGAACATGTCTATCAAAAGTTTTCTTATAGGCAGTCCGATCGAAACCATCAGGGAAAAACATGAACGCCTGACAAAGACGATGGGACTGGCGGTATTTTCATCGGATGCCATGTCATCCGTGGCCTATGCGACAGAAGAAATACTCTTTGCCCTCGTCCTTGCCGGGACCACGATGCTTCATTACTCGATGCCGGTCGCTTTCGGTATTTCTGCGCTTATCGCAATCGTCGCCATGTCTTATTTCCAGACGATCCATGCTTATCCGAACGGCGGAGGCGCGTATATCGTTGCCAAAGACAACCTCGGCATATATCCCGGTCTTATTGCCGGCGCCGCATTGCTTATCGATTATGTGCTGACCGTCACAGTCAGCGTTTCAGCAGG
>JAJRAP010000106.1 GCA_028679855.1 Candidatus Methanoperedens sp. | reverse complement strand
TTAAATGCGAACCAGTATATATATATTGAGCATGAGCCCGGATTAACAATCTATGGCGATACTGATAAAAGTGCTTTTTTTTAGTGTTGAGTCTATTTATATTGAAGCCGGACAAAATAATTTGATTACCTGATGAAGGGAGGGTAAAATGAAAATAAAGAATAATCCTAAAAAAAGTTTCCATTTATGGCTGGCGAAATCCACATTAAATCAATAATTAGAGCAAGAATCGAGGAGGTAAAGATATATTTAAAAAGGTTACGGTTGTTAAATATTTTTTTAGTTTTTACTTAGTGGGTCTCTGCAAAATTCATCGAAGTGTTGAGACCGAACAGATAGGAGAAATCAAAATGAAAAAACTGATAAATATCTTCTGCTTGGCTATAATATTATTTAGCAATTCTTTTGCACAAAATAGAAATGTGCAGTTGGATAGTCTCTTCAGCTACTACAACGAAAATGGAATGTTCAACGGAATCGTGCTTGCAGCGGAGAACGGAAAAGTAGTTTATAAAAAGGCTTTTGGTTTTTCTGATTTTGAAAATAAAATCCCGTTGGACACATCGTCCGTCTTCTCCATAGGTTCCGTGACTAAACCTTTTACGGCAGTGGCTATTATGATGCTCAAGGAAAAAGGACTTCTGTCATACGAGGATAAACTGAAAGATTATTTCCCCACGTTTCCGGACTATGCCAAAAAAATAACAATTAGGCATCTTCTCACTCATACTTCCGGTTTAGTCGATTTTATAAATGATTTGAAGTTGCTCGATAAAGTGCCCGATCTGACGGATAAAATCGGTCTTGATTCATTGATCAATCAACCCGCCTTGAAATTCGAAACAGGTAAAGAATATTCTTATTGTAACAGCGGCTATTTTCTATTGGGGCTCATCATTGAAAAAGTTACCGGCAAAACCTATCGTGAATTCTTCGAGGAGAACATCTTAAGGCTGCTCGGCATGAAACACACATACATTTTGGATGAGACGATGACCAATATTCCAAACAGGATCAGCAGTTATAAGTTTTTCTGGGAAAAGAGTGACGATGACCTTCACCTAAAAGCAAATGGCAACGGAAATATGTATTCTACTGTGGATGACCTGTTGTTATTTGATCAGGCTTTATACGATGATAAACTGCTCCGTCAAGAAACGCTGCGGGAGGCTTATGATACCACAGGTTTGCCTCATGGAAGATCGTTTGTTTATGGATTTGGATGGAAAATACAAGCAGATTCGACTGGAAATATTGTTTCCCATAACGGCGCAATTGCGGGATTTCGCGCTCATCTCTGGAGAGATTTACGCAACAAGAATACTCTCATTATATTAGCCAATAACACTTGGTTATCTGACGATCCAGATATTCTGTCGGCCACTAACAACATTATGCAAGGAAAATCATATAAACTGGGGAAAATAATGGTGTCGGAGTTTTTCATGGAAAATTGGTATTTCAGAGGGTTTGATGCCGCGATGCAAAAAATGCGCGTTATTATCGGGAACGATTCTTCACGATATGACTTTTCTCCCGACTGTTTAAATGATCTTGGATATTATTTCATGGGTAGAAACCAAGTGAGCGAGGCTATCAAATTGTTCGAGCTCGCTGTCGAATTGCATCCCAAGAATGACAATCTCTGGGATAGCCTTGGAGAGGCATATATGAAAGCTGGCAATAGGGCTCAAGCCATTAAAAACTACAAGAAAGCGCTGGAATTGAATCCTGACTTGGAGACTGCAAAAAGCGCTTTGCAAAAACTTGAGAAAGAATAGCTCATAAAGAAAAAATGATGCAAAAATTATCGAAGAGTTGAGACCGGAGGAATGAGAAATCTTGACGAATCCTGCACAAAAATGGGGATCAGCACAAAACGTGTAATCGTCAACATTCTAGTTTGTACCTAAAATGGTGGCAGCTCAGAACATAAATCATAGTAAAAAGATGAGAACGCGTGACGTTTGTTTTATCTTGATTGGTATCGCGGTGTTGATGTTCAAATCACATTATTCGGGGCCTTTTGAGGTGCTTGTTCACAGCTATGCAGGGAACGTGGCGGTGTCGTTCGCCGTTTATTTCCTTGCGCTTAACGTTCCAATCGAAAATAAATATAAGAGGCTATTGACTATGGGTATTGCACTCGCCGCAGTCGAGCTTTTCGAAGTCTTTGATGGGTTTGGGATCATGAGTAACGTCTACGATGATCTGGACCTTGTAGCTAATATAGTTGGAGTGGTGATAGCCTTCGCTATTGATACTACATTGACCTTGAGAATTCGAAACCAACAGATTTGGAGTAAAGGATGAAACCAGGAAACGCAGAACACTAATTATCGAAAGGAGATTAAAGTGAAAAAGACAACTAGTCCATCAAAGAATTTTTATCTATTGTCGATCCTGTTAGTTGTAGTCTTATCAATTTTATATTGGCAAACAGTTGTGGGTTCCGACAACAAAACAGAAACCCCGCGATCGATTGATGAATTAATAGCGAAGGTAGATAGTCTAATAAAAATAGAGAAAATACCAGGTGTTGCCATCGCTCTGGTATCTAAAGATTCCATTATCTGGGCAGGTGGCATTGGATTAGCTAACCTGGATACTGGTGAGCCGGTAACAGAGAACACTCACTTTCGCATTGGCTCCTGCACCAAGAGTTTTATAGGATTAGGTTTTCTTAAGCTAATTGAAGAAGGGAAGATTGATCTTAATACACCGGTAAAAGAGATCGCACCAGAGATTGAAATATCCAACCCCTGGAATGAAACCCATCCGGTCAGGGTCGTTCATCTGCTTGAACACACAGCCGGCTTTGATGATTCTCATCTTAACTGGTTTTACTTTAAAGGACCAGTAAAATCTTTGCAGAAAGCTCTGGAAGATAAAGCTGATTGGCGTAAAGTACGCTGGCAGCCGGGTACACGTTTTAGTTACTCAAGTCCCGGTTATACACTTTCAGGATATATTATGCAAAAGGTGTGTGGACAGAGGTATGATGAATATATAAAGCAGGTTATCCTGGATCCGATAGGGATGAAAACCTCCACTATTGGCAGGGTCAGTGAAAATAAACAGCTGCTCTCTGTAGGCTATGGGGATGATTTGAAACCTGTCCCTTACTGGTATGATTATGAGGAACCAGCTGGAGCAATGAACTCATCTGTCAAGGAGATGGCTCTGTTTCTCCAGTTTATGCTTAATCGGGGAAGAATCGGAGACAAGCAGTTGATTAAGAGTGAGTTGCTTGACAGTATAGGACGATCTACCACTACTATCGCTGCAAGAGCTGGAGTGAAAGGGGGATATAGTTTTGGGATTGGAACAAGATACAGAAATAATCAAGTATGGTATGCCCATGGCGGACTTGTTCCCGGCTTTAACGTGGAGTATGCCTATAATTTGGACTGTGGAGTAGGTTACGTGGTGATGATTAACAGGTTCGGTCGATTTATTTATACTGACATAATTGACCTAGTTGAGCGTTTTATGGCTTGTAATATGAAAGCTCCAGCTATTCAACCATTTCAGATCTCAGAAAACCAGCTTAAAGAATACTGTGGTTATTATGAATCGCGCAGTTCCAGGATGCAGCTGGCAAGATTTATAGATATCTTGATAGGGGGAGTAACTATATCATTTGAGAATGATACGCTCTATCAGAAATATTTCGATTCCGGGAAAATGCCCTTGATT
>JAJRAP010000105.1 GCA_028679855.1 Candidatus Methanoperedens sp. | reverse complement strand
TGTTTTCACAAGCTCTGCTAACTTTTCGTTAATCATATATTATTAGCCTCCTTGATTAAAATTATGGCTCATATCTTTACATCTTTTAAGTATATAGTATTATTGATGAACCATGCTGTAATCACGGTTTATTTCTGTTTTGGCGGCCAGTTCTTCTCCATCCAGCCAGGGATGCGTCCCGAGTCAGGAGGACCTATCATCACACGAAGTCCTGTTACATCCTCCACATCTCCCTGCAGTCTCGCTGCTAGACCGGGCAAGATCAATGTATTGTGCGTTGTTTTTTCCTTGAGATCAAAATTTGCCTTCTGGAAGGTATCCTTTATCTTGGCTGCTGTTAGCTGCCCACCTGCCACTGATGCCTCGACGCCGATGCCGTCAGTATCCACGGCTGCAAGATAGCAGTTTATCTTGTTTGAAGAAAGGTCGCTCTCCACAGTATAATATGTTAGGGCAAAATTGGCTGTGATGATAACTGGAGAATCCTTTGTGGGAGAGCCTACTTCATTCACGCCCGGTGCTACTTTAACAGGCGTCCTGGGGTCTGTGTAAATGGTATCACGAAGGTGTATCTCTGGAAGCATTGCATAAGGCTCAAGGCTGTGGAGTATCATTATGTCCGCATATCTCACTATGAACACAGAAGCAAGCACTGTTTCCCAGTACGATGCTGTAACAGCATCTTTATACACAAGCCAGGCGTTAAGGGGAACTGACATTATCGGATAGGCAATATCCTTCTGCCCCTCCTTTATCCCCGCGCGGCGAAGCTTGACGAAACGCTCGAAGCTCTCTTTCAACTGCTTTCCCTGCGGGTATGTGCCAGGATCAAGCACCAGATCTTTTAATCCCATCTCCTGGAAAGTCACTGCAAGCGATTTTAATTTATCAAGGTCAGACGAGAAGAGAACGACCGGAACTTTGTAGTTCATGGCAAGTTCCGCCACTTCCCCCCAGTTCTTCTCTGTAGCAGCATAGATAAGCGGTCTTCTGTCCTTTACGATCTCAAGTGCTGCCCGAAGAGCAGCCGGGTCAAACGAACACAGGACCATGGGAAGTTTTGTGGTTTCTGCTACCTTTTTTACAGCTCCTGCGAACTTTAATGTGTCGCCTGAAACGCATCGTACTGCCACCATTTCTACTTTCAGGAATTTTCCGACATAGAATTTTCTGAAGTTTGATATCTTATTTACCCTGTCAACAAGTTCCTGTTCAGGCATCGTATCCCAGACATCATAAGCAAACGCAGTCGGGTTGAAGAAGGTCAATTGGTGGCGATATATAATATCATCCCCACCGATCTTCTTTGCATGTTCTCCCACACCTATTGTGACCTCCCGTATCTCAGGAGCAAGCAGGGTCTGGAGTTCCATGTATTTTTTCTTAAATTCATCTTTCAGCAAAGGCGAGCAGTCCTCCAGCTTCTTTGACCTGTCTATGAGGTGAGATCCAAAAGCCATGCACGTCGCATCCCCGCATTCTGCGCAGTTCATCTGCGGCAGGTACTTGTAGACCTGGAGAGGGCTGTTGAGTTTCATTATACCACCGCAGATACCCAGTTATCGATATTCACGGGTTCGGTTTCCTTTGAACCGTACAGCGTCTGGGTTATCTCCTTGAGCACCTGTACTGCAGTCGGATGCATCATCATGAAAAGGTCGTTCCCTGCAAGCGATAATGTCAGCCCGGTAATTATTTCCCATATTGGTCCCCTGTATTCACGGGGCCCCCAATCGGAATCTTCCTTCAGGGGCGAGGATACCATCCAGGATTCGCGCGCGCCCCATGCGTTAGTTGTGCCGCTTGACATGGGGAAATTCAATTCCAGATCACCGCTAAGACCTGCAAGTCTTATCCTCTCCATGTTCGTGTAAGCATAATCAAGCCCGTATCCAAGCGCCGCTGTTGTGGGGTCCATAATTATGTTCTCTCGCGCCACGCCGCACTGCTTCATGAGTTTTCGGTTCAATTCCTTCTGTGCGTTTATCTCAAGCTGCGTCCATGAAAGAACGACATGGTTGTACTTCTTGGCAGCTTCCGCGATCCTGGCATAATCAAGGTTCAAGCTGGCTGATGCAAGCAGACATCGTTCGCCCTCAGCGGCTTCTGCTGCTTTTTCAAGAACTGCAGGATCTTTCTCAGGATTTCCTGACCCGCCGATAACGATAGGCACATCCACTGCCTGAAGGACATCCTCCACGGTCTTTGCCGCCTCTTTTGGCGAGGTGTCCTTGATGTTGGGGTCTGTGCTGATAAGATGTATAGTGACCATATCTGCCCCGAAATCTCGCACCACCTTTTTTGCCCATTCAGCAGGGCTGTTTATGACGTCCTCGTAGTTGGATTTTACCGCTTTTGCCATATTTATGGGCATATCGAAAACGTCCATTGTTATGTGGTTCCTGTGAGGCATCGGACCGTCAAAATAATAAGGTAACGCATTCTCTCCACCGAGTGTCACCGTGCTTTTTCGAGAGCCCCCGTCTGAGGATGTGGCCCCAAGGACTACTTCCTGGATAGGGTTTTTCCATTCCTCGTTTTTTGCTACGCTGAACTTT
>JAJRAP010000104.1 GCA_028679855.1 Candidatus Methanoperedens sp. | reverse complement strand
TAGGGCTACCGACGTTGATTTTAATTTTTCTGAATATTAGATCGATGTAACCCTCCGATAGCGATTTGGTATTAAATACGACGAAATCAAATTATGCGGTCTATCGTAGGACACTGCCCAATATTCTCACATTTTTTTCAAGAGCTCAATCTTAGATCGCACCTCATCAACCGCTTTTTCTTGCTTTTTTTTTTAAAAAATAAAAGAAGAAGTTGATAAGCTATCTTTTCTTCTCGATTACCATTTCACAGTAGTCGTCGCCGCTGCACATGCTTTTATTTAACCGATATGTGAATGCAGGATTAAGAGCTTCAACTGCTGTTTTCATGAAAACCATGCAAGCTCTTTGCGCCGATATTTTCGGATCCAATCCCATCTCATTTGCCCTATTCAGCACCGAACACTGTGTCATTCTTCCCAATGCCCTATCTTCTGTCGCATCTACAAGCTCTTTTTTCATTTCTGGGCCATAGAGAATCGCTCCAATAACTCCTAAGCTTTCTGAGATTTCCTGTGCCTTATCTCTCGGTAAATCCAATACTTCAGCGAGGTTTTTCATTTCCTTTCCGCTTTCAATCCATATAGGGCGCTCGATATCGTCGTATTTTTCTTTTAACACTTTCCTGAAGTACTTATCGTAGAGCAATGGCACGGTGCTTGCAGATTTGGCTGCTATTTCCCACCTCGTTTCTATGGGAATATCTTCTATATTGACCATATGTTTAACCTCCATTTACTTTCTGTCTGAGACTTTTACCTCAATAATACATGAATCTTGATTGTATAAATAATTAATCTGAGGCAAAAATCATAGGGTGTTTTGGACCGCACCCTTGAACTGGACAGTGTACTATAACAAGCATGTTTTCTGTCATTTAAACGACAGCATTAGTAGAATATATTAAATATCTTCAAGTACTAAAGTATCCATCATTATATTAGTCCAAACCTTATTTTCTGAAATGGGAAAACTCATTGAAAAGAGACATGAAATGATATTAGCCCATGAGAAATTTGGGATGAAAATAAAGAACATAGTCGTTGAATATGGAATTTCAATTGGAACATATTACTATTGGCAGGATAGATATTCAAAAGATGGTATTTTGGGTTTGGTCAACAAAAAAACAGGTGCAAAAATACCACACAACAAAACATCTAACGATATTGAGGAAAAAATATTGCAAATAACATCGGAAAATATAGAACTTGATGCCAAAGATATTTTCGAGATTGTCGAAAAACAATATGGATTTGACAAGTCAGTCAGAACCATAGAACGGATATTGCAAAGAAATGGGATAAATAGAGGAAAAGGGAGACGTTCAAAAAAAACGATGGAGAAAAAGAGGACAATAATTCAATCGCAGAGAACCATTGACTGAAATGGAAATACAGTCAATTGGAGATGCCCATCGACAATATTCTGAGCTGGGTGCATGGAACTTATCATTACTTCTTTCAAATGAATTCAATGTCCATGTTTCTGCAATGAGTATCATGCGTGTTCTTTATCCTGAGCAATATAAATACAAAAAAATTGGTTGGTAAAATCATAGAAGTTAGGACAACATTGAAGGGAATCGAAGTTTGGTATGACGGTTCATTTATCAAGATATGGAAATACTGGGAATATATTCTAAATAATGATGTCGATTATATGCTAAAAAAGTACTTGTTATAGTACACTCATAAATATATTGCACATTAGGATAACTACCAACACGAATTGAAACGGTCACTGAAAATATTATAGTGATTCTTTTATCGATTCAAGATATCTACCGGCGGCATGCTCTCCTTTGAACCCGTTCTTCCTTGCGAGCTTCTCGATCGCAGAGTAAATACCGCTGCTGTACTGAGTGGCTTTTTTTTCCTTGAAGGCAAGTTCATCAGGAAGAGACTTTCTGGCAGCAAGACGCAAAATGTGTTTTCGGATGCCGTTTTTTATCTTAAGCTCAGGCGCGATGCTCAATGCAAGTTCAACCACTTCCCTGTCAAGGTAAGGGACGCGAAGTTCCACAGCATTTGCCATGCTTGCAGCATCGTCACGCTCAAGATTGTTCTTAGCGATATTATCAAGGTCGCAAAAAAGTGCATTCTCAAGCTCATCAGGTCCAAGTGATTCATATCTCTTATATCCAGCGAACAGCTCATCGGCGCCCTGCCCTGAGAGCATGACGCGATGCCCATCGTCATGCGCGTTTTTTGATGCAAAGAAAAGAGGCATGGCAATGCTCACCTTCTGCGGCTTGGCGGATTCGATCGCTCTTATCACATCAGGGAGCGCTGTCACAACATCATCAACAGTAAGTTCTTGAAGATGCAGTTTGTTCTCCATACCGAGGAGCAAAGCAGCCTTTTTCGTCTGTATAATATCGTGAGAGCCTGCCATTCCCACCGAGTACAGCTCTGCTTCAGGGCATAACGCTGCGATAAGTGAGCTGTCAAGACCGCCAGAGAATGCAATTGTGCAGGGTGAGTAAATGCGCTTTTTAACTCCCTGTTCTATTGCATTGAACAGCGCATCAGAAGCGAGATTTTCATCTGTGATCCTCTCCCTCCGGACAAATCCTGTCACTTTTTTCTCGATGAGCCTGCCGTCACAGTACGTGAGCAGGTGTCCTGGTTTAAGAGAACTTATTTCTGTAATCCCAATGGCAGAAAGGGCTTTTTTTTCAGACGCAAAAGCGAAAAGTTCTTCTGATTTACCGTAATATAGCGGCTTCACGCCAGCCGGGTCACGGGCTAATTGAATTATCCCGTCAGATGCAAATGCGAACGCATAGTCACCGTCCACTTCTCCAAGCACTGCCTCGATGCCTATCGAATCGATCATGTCAAAAAGCACTTCACTGTCGGAATCAGTTCTAAGATTGCGCTTTTTGGCAATCTCCCTGAAGTTGTATATCTCGCCATTGTAAGTGAGCGCGCCGCTGTTGTGGATAGGCTGGCTCCTGTCACCGGTTATTTTTAGGAGTACATTGCCCATGGTGATATCCCCCAGAGAGAACATGCTGGTGCCATCAGGTCCCCTGTGTTTTATTGCTTCAAGCATCCTTTGAACTGATGCTTCCGAGTCCTTTCCTGCTGCGCCTGCTATGCCGCACATAGAGGCATAGATTGTCATTCCATGGTTTAAAAATATCACTCTTTTCTTCAAATATCCTCCGAAGTATTCTTTGAGTTACATCGCAAAAAAGATAAAAGGAGTTTCGAGCAGAATATTAAGGAAAGAATTTCCCCACCTTCAGGAATGGTGTGGAGATCATCTATGGGCGCCGAGTTGTTTCCATGGAAGTGTTGGGAATGGCTGGGATGTTGTGGAAAAATATATTCGTGAGCAGGATAAGTATGAATATAATAGAGAGAAATAAAGAAAACGATAGCTACAGGCCTCGTACATTTGTGCGGGGTATACCGGAGTGACTGCATCGCGATAGAACCCCCATGCTCCTTTAAGGACATAGTATCCAAAATAACCACCTAAAATCCAAATTCATGGCGCGAATTTATATACTAAAACATACCTTTTTTATACGATGCCTGAGGAAGAACAATACAGGATAGCATATCTGGATATTAAAGAAAAAAAGCAAGTCTATGAGCTTATCAAAAAACTGGCATCAGAAGAAAGTATTGGTTTAGATGAGCATATCTATAAAGACAACAGGTCGTATGATAGATGGGGAATAAACCCATTTCAGTTATTTGAATTCATAAAGCAGATTCTGAACAATCCAGAGATAATTAGAAAGGAAATACATGATACTGAATATTTTCCAACACGATACTTGTGTGAATCTGAATCGAATGACCATATCTATCCATGTGTTATAGGTTTCCAGGAGTCCAATCATGGGCTTATTGTAGTCATAACAATACTAAATCGAAAGAAGAAACTCAATAAAAAGAGGTGAAAATATGAAAAAGAAAGATGAATTCCAGGATGTGTATGAAGATATTGTAATTGAGAACTATGGAATCCCTGTAGTTATTACAGATGTCCTTGTCAGGAAGCACAAAATCACGGGCAGAAATATATACATAAACCATCCTGATTCAATACACAAAATAGAGAAGGGACTAAAAGCAGCGCTTGGAGTTGCTCCCAGAGGGCAGGCTTCATACAAAAGAAAATTAAGCGAAAGCGGGGAAATATTGCTGCTGCGACTGCCAAAAGAGCTCAGAGAGTCATACCATATTGAAAAAGGTACACATGCTCTAATTACTCCGATAGGAACGAAAAAAGCTATTGTGGAGTTCGAGTGATTTCAGAATTTCTGCGCCTGAAATAAATACAATATCTCTGCAAACCGATATAAGTACAAAAGCATCGAGCATTCATTAGATGCCCCGGATTTCCATTATTGCTGGTTCGTGACTAGAACGCTTTTATTATTCACACGCTCAATAGTCATTATTTGATCTTTGCAAGAAGTACCGTGTAATTTTTACCGTAATACTCGGCGCATTTCGGGCATGTAGTATAGAAGAAATACATCTTTTTAGGGTCTTTGCCTTTTGACCTGACATACTTATCCATTTCCTTTGCCCACTTTCCTGCGTCTTTGTATGGTCCTTCAAAGACCTTGCTCATGAAAGTCCCTGACATCTTCTCCATCACAGCGCCGGGCACAACTTTGCCCACCGCGATGAAGACATCCGCTCCCCATAGCGAGTTCTCATCCGTGAACATGAGCGGTTCTGGGGCGAGAGCGCCTGCTGTTTTTATTTTCTCCATGTTCCTTACCATGAGCTTATCAAAGTTCATGGGGATGTGGAATATGCTCCTTACCCGGTCTTTGATGAATAACTTATCCTGCCAGGTTATTTCTTTTTCATTCCAGGGCGCCGGGTCGAACCTGGGGCAGCATCCGGTTTCTGAATTTTCGTATAGTTTGTCCATATTTTAACCTCCGCTCGTTTTTGAATTTAAATACTTTCCCCCAGCACCTTCTCCAGCATCCTGAACCTCTCAACCGCAGTCTCTTTCCCTGCGATCCTCCTTATTATCGCGCGCCCGGTATTGAAAACTATGATCTTCTCAACCGGATTGTTGGTAAGCACCATCATCTCATTGTCAGGCGTAACCTGCACTCCATCAAAGTGCTTCTTAAGCTCCTCCACCGCCTGCGGTGTAATTTTCACGCTTCCCAGTTCAGCCTCCCCGCTGAACAGGTCTTCTTCCCCTCTTGTAAAGCATGGCTCGATGGTAATTATTTTCATCCTAAATGAACGCCTCTACCTTATCCATGATCTCGAATGCTATCTCTCGCTTGGTTCCAGCAACGCGCTTTATACTGCTGTCTATGAGATAGACCTCATTATCTTCCGTTCCCATCCCGCCTGAAGAAACATCATTAGCTACCACCATACTCAGTGATAATGTTTCCATCGAACTCCGTGCCCGCTTTATCAGTTCATCCTCGGAAATCCCGGTCTCAGCCTTGAAACCGATTATCTTAAGGTCAGGATATTTCCTGCGCGCCTCTTTTATGAGCTTGGGCGCGGGCTTCAATGCAATATTGACCTGTTTTTCCGATTTTATCTTTTCTTTAGAGGGGGTCACGGTAAAATCCGAAATAGCAGCCGCGCTTATGAGGAGGTCATATCCCTTACCCAGCTCCTCAATCACCGTTTCTGTCATATCCCGCGCGCTCTCCACGTTAAATTCACATATTCCCTGGATGCCCATGCAGCCCCTGTGGACAAGTGTGACATCCGCGCCTCTCCTGAACGCTTCAAGCGTCAGTTCCACCCCCGTCTTCCCGGAAGCGCGGTTTGTAATTATCCTTATCGGGTCGATCACTTCATCTGTCGCGCCCCCTGTGATGATAATACGCTTTCCTGCAAGCGTTTTCTTGTAGAGCGCCCTCTCGACACGAAGCACGATCTCATCTGTGGAGGCAATTTTAGCCGCGCCTTCTTCAAGTATGGGATTGATGAACTCCACCCCCAGTTCAGTGAGCTTCCCGATGTTCTCGATAACGATCGGATGGTTATACATGGACTCATGCATCGCAGGGACTATCATTATTGGGATACCCGAGCCAAAAGCGGTCGTGGCAAAGGTCGTGACCGTTGTATCATCAATACCGTGAGCTATTTTTCCAATGGTGTTCGCAGTACACGGCGCGATAAGAAGAAGGGGTGCTATCCCTCCGATGCCGCAAAATTCCACATGCTCCACGGCGCCTGTTATTTCTGTGACCACACAGTTTCCCGTAGCATATTTCATCGCCTCTGGATGAATTATCTTCTGTGCCTCTTTTGTCATCACCGCATGCACGTTCGCGCCGTGCCGCATGAGTTGGCGGGCAAGCTCAACACATCTTACTGCTGCGATGCTTCCAGTAATCCCAAGAACGATGGTCTTGCCTTCAAGAGAATGCGATGTCTGGATAACACGGGTCATTACTTTCCTTTAGTATTGTAAAAAGATAAGAATGTTTTGATACATCAATGGCTATTTATAAGGAAATAACATATTTAAAATAATCATGCATAATAATTCAATGATATCTATCGGAGTCGTCACCAGAGGAAAATACGGGCGCCGCCTCATCGAGAACATAGAAAGCAATTCTGATTTTAACGTATCTTCCATAGAACTCCCGGAGTCGCTTCCTGATTTTATCGAAGACCCGAAGGAATTTATCAAATGCCTGAACCCCGATAAAAAAGTGTTATCCAGCGACCTTGTCATTGCATACACGCTTCATCCAGACCTCACGCCTGAAATGGTACGCCTCGCAGGAGAGAACGGTGCGCGGGGGGTCATCATAGCAGGCGGCATGTCACGAGCAGGAGGACGCCAGGAACTTGATGAACTGTCAGGAAAATACAACATGCATATCGAGGTACATGAGATTTGCTGCGAAATAGGGGAATGCGGGGACAAAGTCGTGGACATGTTCGCATCCTTCTTCGGAATGCCGGAAGTCAATATAAATTTAAAAAACGGCATTGTATCAAAGGTTGACGTGATACGCGGCGCTCCATGCGGGAGCACGCACCATATGGCAAAAGGTCTTATCGGGAAAAGCATAGAGGATGCACCAGCTTATGCCGGGCTTCTTGTTCAGCAGTACCCATGCAGGGCGGGAAGGGGCACAAGAGGCGGAATACATAAAGCTGCGCAGTTACATAAAAAAGCAGTAGAAAAAGCACTAAGGGAGATAAACGATGAAAGGAACCGTATATGAACAGTCATTGAAGTTTCATGAATCGCATCAGGGAAAGATCGAAATAAGAAGCAAGATCAGGGTCAAGACAAAAGAAGACATGAGCCTTGCCTACACGCCCGGCGTGGCTGAACCATGCCTTCGAATTCAGAAAAACAGGGAGGATATTTACCGATATACTTCAAAAGGCAACTTCGTCGCTGTGGTGAGCGATGGGACAAGCGTGCTTGGTCTTGGCGACATAGGCGCTCATGCCGCGATGCCTGTCATGGAAGGAAAAGCCATGCTCTTTAAAGTATTTGCAGGGGTAGACGCCTTCCCCATCTGCCTTGATACGCGGGATATCGACGAACTCGTAAACACGGTAAAGTGCATCTCTCCATCTTTCGGAGGGATCAACCTCGAGGACATAGGCGCTCCGCGCTGCTTTGAGATCGAGAAACGCCTCAAAAAGCTTCTTGACATCCCGGTTTTCCATGACGACCAGCACGGAGCTGCTACTGTTGTACTTTCCGGGCTCATCAATGCGCTGAAGGTCGTGGGGAAGAAGTTCAGCGAGATTAAAGTGGTAATAAGCGGAGCAGGCGCTGCCGGCACAGCAACCGCCATGCTTCTCCTTGATGAAGGCGTCAGGGATATGATCGTAACCGACACGGCTGGCATAATATTTAAGGGCAGGGAAGGAATGAACCCTTATAAAAAAGAACTTGCAGAACACACGAACAAGAACGGCATGTCGGGGACACTGGCAGATGCCATGAAGGGGGCGGATGTTTTCATAGGTCTATCTGTTGGCGGGATAGTGTCAGAGGAAATGGTGCGCTCCATGGCAGATGACGCCATTGTGTTCGCGCTGGCAAATCCCACACCAGAGATAATGCCCGATAAAGCAAAAAGAGCCGGAGCCCGCATCATAGGAACTGGACGCTCCGATTGCCAAAACCAGATAAACAACTCACTCGGTTTCCCCGGGATATTCAGGGGTGCGCTGGATACAAGATCAAGGGACATAAACGAGGAGATGAAACTTGCCACTGCAAATGCATTGGCTTCGTTAGTGCCTGAACCGGATGAAAATATGATCGTGCCAAGTATTTTTAACCTTGAAGTCGCGCCTGAAGCTGCAAGAGCAGTGGCAAAGGCTGCAATAGAAAGCGGTGTGGCAAGGCTTCGCATAGATCCTGAGGAGGTCGCAAAGCATACAAGAGAACTCGTACGCAAGCAATGATAACTCAATTAGAAAAACTATTAATACGGATTAGCGTATCTAAAGACTGCCCCAAAAGGACACCCGGTTCGCGCCGGTAGTGTAGCGGCTATCACTAGGCGTTGCCAACGCTTAAACTCGGGTTCGATTCCCGACCGGCGCATGTTCACAGCCTTGTTCTTATCTCATCCGCTTTATACCGCAGCGTCACTACCCTGCTTCTCCCGCGCAAGCCCTTACCTGTAAAATCCGCATCAATAAGCCTGACAGAACCGAGTTTGTTCAGCAGCTCATAGAACCGCGTGTATCCAAGGGATGTCTGCGAATGGAATTTTTCATAGAGGTCCCCAGAATTTATTTTGGGGGAGTCGGCTATCAGACCGAGAAGAGCCTTCTCATCATCTTTCAGCGTCCGCATCACATACGAGAGGTGAACGAGCCGCGAGCTATCGTATGCCTTATCAACGTCCTCAAGCGCTATAGTCCTGCTGGCGCGGCGCTCTGCGTTCAACCCTGCGCGCTTCAGGAGGTCTACTCCCACGCGAAGGTCACCAAGGGAAGCCGTGTGCTCAATAATTCGCTCAAGTACGTTTTCACCAAGCACACCAGGATAGAATCCAAGCTTTGCGCGGTTTGAAAGGATATCTTTTACCTCGCCAATACCATACTGTAGGAAAGTGATCTCTTCTGGCAAGAACACGGATTCCACCTTCGGATCGAGAATATGCGGCACACCTGTATCGCTTAATATTGCAATAACGCCTATGCGCGCCCCCGGGTGGGTCTCATGCGCCCTGAGGAGTGAGTAGAGCACCTCGTTGACCTCGTTCTCGTAGAAGAGATAGTTCATGTCGTCAAGTGCAACCACCAGCACCCTCTCGTTATCCACAAGGTATTTTGCTACCTCACCAAACACCTTTTTGAAGGAAGCACCAGAAGAAGGAGGAGCATATCCGATAAGCTTATTGAAAAGCTGCGAAAAAACCGCATACCTTGTAGAGTAAGCCTGGCAGTTCACGAGAACAGGGATTATTTTAGGGGTATGCTTCTTTATCTCCTCAAAGACCTTGATGATCGCTGTTGTTTTTCCAGTGCCCGGTGGCCCCACACACAGGCAGTTGAGAGGTCTTCCCCCGCTCAAAGCAGGACGGACGCTGAAAAGGAGGGACTGCAACTGCGCATCTCTGTGCAGGAAATGCTCAGGTACGTGGTCAAGTTCAAAAAGCTCGCTGTCTTTGAAAAGGGTCTGGTCCCAGGAGAGAAGGTCTTTCATCGGCAATACTTTCACTTAGCTCTTAATAATACTTTCCAAATGTGTGTCTTCCATTGAATGAAAGATATTAGATGTGATACGCATTGGAAACCCTGATAATGCCTAAGAATAATAATATATGCAGATGAAGAGCAAACCGTTATCAGCAAGAATCAGGAGGTTAGGCGCTGGCATTCAAACTCGTTTCAGGATTTGAACCTAAAGGCGACCAGGTACATGCGATAGAAAAGCTTGTGCAGGGCATAAAACAGGGCATGAAGCGCGGAACGCTACTTGGTGTGACCGGCTCAGGCAAAACTTTCACTGTAGCGAACGTGATACAAAGGATACAGCGACCAACGCTAGTCATCTCGCACAACAAGACACTTGCTGCGCAGTTATATTCTGAGTTCAAGGCATTCTTCCCTGAAAACGCGGTGGAATATTTTGTGAGCTATTATGACTACTACCAGCCTGAAGCGTATATACCACAAACGGATACATACATCGAAAAAGACGCTTCCATAAATGAGGAAATAAACAGGATGCGGCTTTCAGCCACGCGGTCGCTCTTTGAGCGGCGCGACGTGATAGTGGTGGCAAGCGTTTCCTGCATTTACGGCATAGGCTCTCCCCAGGAATGGCATGAGATGTCCATGATACTGAGTATTGGCGATGAAAAAGAGCGAAAAGCGATACTTTCCCGGTTTGTGGACATGCAGTACGAGCGCAACGATATGGATTTTTCTGCAGGAAAGTTCAGGGTGCGCGGAGATACTATTGAAGTGTTCCCTTCATACGCTTCAACCGGGATGAGGATAGAACTTTTCGGGGACGAGATTGAGAGGATAGCTGAATTTGACCCCTTAACTGGAAAAACCATAAGGGAAAGTGAGGGCGTCGTAATATATCCTGCCAAGCATTTCGTGATGCCGCAGGAAAAGATAGAGGCTGCTATCGAATCTATTGAAACAGAACTGGAAGAGAGGCTTCATGAGCTAAGATCCATGGGGAAGATCCTTGAAGCTGCGCGCCTTGAGCAGAGGACAAAGTTCGATATCGAGATGATGCACGAGATCGGGTACTGCCAGGGCATTGAGAACTACAGCCGGCATATGGACGGAAGGAAGCCCGGCGAGCCACCGTACTCATTGCTTGATTACTTCCCTGAGGATTATCTTGTGGTGATCGATGAGTCGCACGTCACGCTGCCGCAGATCCGGGGAATGCATGCAGGTGATCACGCACGAAAGGAATCGCTTGTGGATTACGGCTTCAGGATGCCTTCTGCTTTTGATAACCGCCCGCTCACGTATGCGGAGTTTGAGACGCGGATCAACCAGGTGCTGTACGTTTCAGCAACGCCTGCTGATTACGAGATCGCTCAAAGTGCTCAGGTCGTGGAGCAGATAATACGACCCACAGGACTTGTTGATCCCGACATAGTAATAAAACCCGTGAAAGGTCAGATAGATGACCTGATGGCAGAGATTAATGAAAAGACGAAGAAAAAACACAGGGTCCTTGTTACCACTCTCACAAAAAGGATGGCTGAAGACCTGACAGAGTACCTTATCAGCATGGGCATAAAGGCAAGGTACATGCACTCTGAGATCGAAACGCTTGAGCGCATCGATATAATACGCGGGCTGCGGCTGGGGGAGTTCGATGTTCTTGTGGGGATTAACCTCCTGCGAGAGGGGCTTGACCTGCCCGAGGTGGCGCTTGTGGCGATACTTGACGCTGATAAAGAGGGGTTTTTGCGCTCAGACCGCTCGCTTATGCAGACAATAGGCAGGACATCGAGAAATATAGAGGGAAGGGTGGTGATGTACGCGGACAAGATAACGGGTTCGATGCACAGGACGATAGATGAAACGAACCGCAGGCGAGCAATGCAGATAAAGTACAACGAGGAGCATAATATCACCCCGCAGACCATCAGGAAAGCTGTCGAGCCGCGGGCTCCTGATGTGGCGCTTCCGCCCAAGGAAGATATGTTCAATTATATAATAGAGCTTGAGGCTGCAATGCACAGGGCTGCCAAGAACCTGGAATTCGAGAAAGC
>JAJRAP010000103.1 GCA_028679855.1 Candidatus Methanoperedens sp. | reverse complement strand
TCATATCAGGAGCATATGCCACTGACGCAGTGGCGACATAAGGAGAGCCATGCGCAGCTATGATGGCCGGCATATTCTTCTTATTCAGGGGGTTTCCGAACGAGGCTTTCCCTGCCGGGCTTGTGGTGGTGCTCGCGTACATCGGTGTGCCGCTGCTTCGCTGGATACCGGTGTTCATATACGCCTCATTATCCACGCAAATATAGGTAAAATCATGTCCTCGCTCGAAAGCACCGGAAATAGCCTGCAGGCCAATGTCCATGGTGGCACCATCGCCTCCTATCACTATGATCTTGGTATTATTCATTTTTCCCATGGCCTTCAACGCTGCTTCAACACCAGATGCAACTGCAGCTGCGTTCTCAAACAATGAATGTACCCAGGGGACACCCCATGCAGATTCAGGATATGGTGTAGTGAAAACTTCAAGGCAACCTGTTGGGCTGACGACGATGCAGTCTTCACCCAGTGCATCAAGTACGAATTTTCCTGCAAGGGCGTCGCAGCATCCGGCGCATCCGCGGTGACCGGGTTTCAGGAGGCTCATGCCAGATCCTCCCGCAGGTCAGCGAACTCGCTTTCGATAAATATTCCTTTTTCTACAAGCTTTGCCTTATTGATCATTTTTACTATCGTGCTAACTGGAATATCACGCCCTCCATGACCGAGCATAAAACCAATGACTGGTACACGAACATCTCTATTGTACATGCAAGCTTTTACCTCGGTGCATAGCGCGCCTTCATTCTTGCCGACGGAAATATTCTTATCAAGCGTTATAACTACCTTTGCGTTCTTTAGCGCCTTTCTGATCTCATCAGCAGGGAAAGGCCTGAACGACCTGACCTTGAGAAGACCAACGCTCTCTCCCTCTTTTCGCAGCATATCTATCGTATCCTTTATCGTCCCTATCACAGACCCCATTGCCATTATCACGATCTCTGCATCATCCAGCATATAACCGTCTATAAGCCCGCCGTAGTACCTGCCGTATTTCTCGCTAAACTCCCAGGCGACTTCTTCTATCCTCTTTAACGCCACACCCATGGCTTTTTCCTGTTTGTACCTGAACTCAGTGTATGTGCTCGGGTCGGCGAAAGCGCCAAATGACATAGGATTTTTCGGGTCAAGCACGAATTCGGGAGAATAATCTGGAAGGAATTCATCCGTAAGGCTCTGCTCAAGAAGTATAACTGGCTCATAGACATGCGACAGTATGTAGCCGTCCATGCAAGCCATTGCGGGCAGCAAAATGTCCTCGTCTTCTGCGATCTTATAAAGCTGTGGTGTCATATCCGCTGACTCCTGGACATCTTCAGCATAGAGCTGTATCCAGCCTGTATCGCGCTGCGAGATCGAGTCCTGCTGGTCGTTCCATATATTGATGGGGGCTGAAAGCGCCCTGTTCACCACTGTCATTACTATGGGAAGCCTCATGCCAGAGGCATTGAAAAGTGCTTCATGCATAAGCGCAAGTCCCTGCGATGTCGTGGAAGAATATGTGCGCGCTCCTGCTGCGCTTGCGCCAATGAGTGCCGATATTGCTGAGAACTCGGATTCCACGTTCATGTATTCGCAGTTCATCTCACCATCAGCCGCGAACTGTGCCAGGTCTTCCACGATATGCGTCTGCGGGGTTATCGGGTATGCGGAAATCACATGGGGTTTGCATACCTTCACAGCATGAGCTACAGCGTAAGAACCCTCAACGACTACCATCCTTTTCTTCATTTTCCCTCCAGTACCATTATTATAGCTTTCCTGGGGCACTCGTTCGCGCAGATGCCGCATCCTTTGCAGTATTCATAGTCTGGTTCAAAAAACCCGTTCTCCAGCTTATATACCACACCTTCAGGGCAATACATGGCGCAGATACCGCATTTGTTGCACAGCTTATGGTCAAAAACAGGCATGAACGACCGCCATGCGCCTGTCTTATTGACACGCGTGCTTCCCGGCTTGGTGACGGTCTTGATTATAAGTTTCATCGATGTGCCTCCATCATATCATAAGCAGCCTGGATAGCAGCAGCATTTTTCTCACCGACTTTCCCGGGGAACCTTTCCATCACTGCGTTCTTTATGGATTCCGGCTTGATCAGGCCGGAAACTCCTGCAAAAGCCCCGATAAGAGTGGTATTCACTATTGGTTTTCCAATGAAATCCATAGCAAGCTTTGTGGCGTCAAGTGTCTTAATAGAGGCTTTTGTCTCCATTTTGAAATGTTCCGGGCTTTTTTCAGTATTGATCAGAATAAACCCGTCTGGTTTGGTTCCTCTTGCCACATCCACCACGTCGACCAGGGTGGCATCCTGTACGATAACATAATCGGGTTCATATATCTGGCTGCGCAGTCGTATGGGTTTATCGTCAAGGCGCACAAAAGCCGTTACCGGAGCGCCTCTCCTCTCCACCCCAAAGGCTGGAAAAGCCTGGCTGTATTTTCCGTCCTCAAAGGCAGCCACTGCTAAAAGCTCCGCAGCGGTCACAGAACCCTGCCCGCCGCGGCCGTGTATTCGTATTTCCTTCATTTTCCTTTTTCTCCGACAATAATTAAATAAATATATTAATCCTAAACTATCAATCGTGATGAATGCACCCAACAATTGCATAAAGGTATTTATGCTTTACGCAGCCCTGGAAACAGGTGAAGCAAATTGATCCCTGGTTTTATTTTTTGAGTAAACTATATCTTATTTGATGACCTATTGATGAAGTTCAATATGACCGATTCTAAACTACTGATCACAGAACTCGTGCTGACCGCCTACCTTTACAACCAGTCTGATAAACTCAGCGTAGACGACCTGCCGGATAAAATACGAAAACATTACTGGAACGAGAAGGAAAAAACCGTTAAGAGACCCGTCTATGTCACGGAAGGAGATATAAAATCCATTTACGGTCTTGATGATGCAAAAACCAGCTCAAAGACATTGCCATTCCTTGAGTTCGAAGAGTTCGGCTCACAGATAAAGCTCACGGTATTCGACCTCGCAGCGAAATGGTTTTCAAAACACACAGAAGCGGTTGAAAGTATAAACAGGAACCCGGCACTTGCATCATTTTTTGAGAATTATGACTCTCTTCCCGTGAGCTACGAAAAGGCGAAGGCATCCAATACACCAAAGGAGAGCGGGCGCGAATGGATAAATTCGCTTGTCAAAGCCATAGAAACAGAGAAGGGATCAGAAGAGATGCTAAGACTTGCCAACATAGTGTCTCCCGATGATGTAAAGCAGAACCTGAAAGACCTTGTCCTCACAAAAGATCAGGAAAGTGAGATAGAGAAGATCGTAAAAGCTATCCAGTACCGTGATTACCTGAAACGGATCGGTCTTGTGGAGATTGGTAAACTCCTCTTCGTTGGTCCACCTGGCACGGGAAAGACTTCCATCGCCCGCGCTCTCTCGGGGAAATTGCACATACCCATAGTTGAAGTAAAACTCTCACAAATTGCAGACCAGTATCTTGGTGAAACAGCAAAGAACATAGACCGGGTATTCGAACTTGCAAAACGCCTTAGCCCCTGCATTCTTTTCATCGATGAGTTTGATTTCGTGGCAAAAGCAAGAGCGACAGATGAGCATGCCGCATTAAAAAGGGCTGTAAATACCCTGCTGAAAGCAATAGACGAGATAAGTCTTGTAGAGGACGGAGTCCTTCTTATAGGTGCTACAAACCACCCCTCGATACTTGACCACGCAGCATGGAGGCGGTTTGATGAAATAGTAAATTTTTCGCTTCCAGATAAGGACATGCGGAAAAAGATACTTGATATTGTGCTTCGGAATATCGAAGGTACATTTTATACCGAAGAGATAGCCAGAAAGTCAGAGGGTTATTCGGGCTCAGACCTTCGCCTGATAGTCAGAGAGGCTGTACTTAACGGTCTTATCACAGAAAGAACTGCTTTAACCCAGCAGGATCTGCTGGGCGGGATAGATGAGTTCAATAAGAGAATTTCGCTCAAGACAAAGGATGAAACAGGATGAAAGTAACCCTGCTGGGTACAGGAGATGCCGTGGGAACACCGAAAATAGGATGTTCCTGCCCCTCTTGCGAAGATGCAATTTCTGGAGGAAAAAGCAGGAGGTTGCGGTTTTCAGTGTTGGTAGAGTCCTCGACCGGTAAAGTGCTAATAGATACAAGTCCTGATCTTAGATGGCAGTTCCTGAAAAAAGGCATCAGCCAGATTGATGGGGTGATATGGACGCATTCGCACTACGACCATTATGCCGGGTTCGGGGATTTTCACCGCATCCAGAGCGGCGTGAATGTATACGGGCTGAAAAATACACTTGATTATATCCTGAACTACCTGTATTTTATGAAGCCGGTTAGGCATGATGTGGAGTTCTACACACCTTTTGAATTGATCGGTCTTGAAATGATGCTTGTGCAAGTCAACCATCCGCCCCTTGAAGAGACTGCAGGTGTAATAATCAGGGACGGAAAAAGCAAGGTCGTGATCACCGGCGATACCACGCGGCACATCCCGAAAAGGACAATTGAACTGATGATGGAACCAGACCTCCTTGTCGCAGATGCTATAATTCCTCCCAGGAGAAGTGTAAGCAAACACATGAACTCACAGGAGGCGATGGAACTGGCATCGCTATTAAATGCAAAGAATGTTGTGCTAACACACCTTAGCCATAATTTCCCTCCGCACGATGAAGCTGTTAAACAATGGCCGCTTGGTTATGATGGAATGGATTTCGGGTTTTAAACGAATAAATATTTTCATTATATTATTTTTTCCCGCATACGGAAAGTATATTAAATACACAAACTATAT
>JAJRAP010000102.1 GCA_028679855.1 Candidatus Methanoperedens sp. | reverse complement strand
TCCTAGTCCAACTCCTAGTCCAACTCCTACACCAATTCCAAGTCCTACTCCTGGCCCCGCACCTACCGCAACACCTAAGCCTACGCCCACAGCAACACCTCCAAAACTTTCTACCAAAGCTACAGTAGCCTCTAATGGGCGTATCCTTGCTCCAACGCCAACCTCAACAAATTTAGCTCCGATTCCAACGGCTTGGTACTTAACTTATGGCAGCGGATCACAGATTATCTATTTAGACACTGCTGTGACGCATAATAGCAATCCAAGTATTCGCCTTGACCAACATACAAGTGCAGATGCAAACACCGGCAGAGAATGTGACAGTCTATGGTTTGCAGTTAAGCCTGGAGACCACATCATATATAAATGCTGGATCAAAATCTCTGCCAGTGGAATTGGTGATACAAATCCGTTTTCTGGAGCTCGCATTGGCATTGATTTTTATGATTCCAAAAGAATTACCGGACTGCAATCTGATGGAAAACATGGTATCTATCCTAATGAGGATGCTCAAGCTATAAGCGATCATTATGTTCATTGGGGAACAAGCGGATGGGTTCAAAGAACGATCGATTTTACTGTGCCAAACACAATGGCAAGTGACGGTACGCCTTACCCTGAAGGACAGCTGCATACCCCAACTGGCATGATCCTTTGGATGCAAGTTTGGAGTTCCAGTTATGGATCAACCGATCCGGGTCAAGCATGGTTTTCTGAGGCTGCTTTATACATCAACCCATGACCTTTTGTTTTGAAAACGGCTAATTTCTACAGACCAAAAAAATTAGTTATAATAGGCCATTGTTCTGTCAAAAAAAATGTGAAAAAAATTAATTGCAGACTTCTCGCAGATTTAAATTTCTATCTCCTCAAAAAGAGACTTCAGCACTGACACGCATTGTAAAAGGTCTCATTTCCACCAAACCAAAAAAGGGATAATACGATTTGGAAAAGAAATATCTGTTACTCATTCCGTTCTTCATCGGTTTAATATTATTATTCTATTCATGGTACCTAAGCTATCCCTTATCAATAAGCTCCGCAAACGACTTTGTATTTAACAATATTTCGTTATTCTACTGGTTTGGTCTGCCTCTATTAATGGGGTCATTATTCCTGATGTCATTGACTTTTAAGAATAAGTATTTGAAATGGATTTTCTCAATCATATTTCTTCTAGCTCTTTATTCGCTAACATTCTTCTACGTTTCTATTCCTAGTTCTGATTCGCAAGCCTTTAGAGGATTGAATGAATATTTTATCTCCACCGGAAATTTGGACCCCGCCGTGCGTAACCATGCATATTATCAATGGCCATCATTTTTCATATTGACTAAAATGGTGACTGCTATAAGCGGGGTAACTCTAGAAAGTTTCGAATTTCTTTTATATGGCATTATTGGTTTTCTCTTTGCCACCGGCTTGTATATCTATACGTCAAAAAAATTCAAAGACGGAGGCTTCCTGATGGTGGCGGCCTTTTTCATTATAATGACTTACTTTTTTAATTATCAAGCTGTCCCATTTTCCCTTGCTTTTGGAGTTTTGCTGCTTCTATTTGTTCTTGAAACATGTCAAAAGACTGTAGAAGTCAAAACTACGATGTTGGTTCTATATGCAAGCCTTCTATTCACTCATGCTTTTGTGCCTCTTTTCTTTGTTTTATATTTGCTTGTCCGAAGCATTTTAAATAGAAGCAAACTTTATGGCGGTCTATTTGTTCTCACTTTGGTAAGTTACCTAATTGTACAATTAACTTTTGGTAGATTATCGTTCGCTGATAATATTCTAAGCGTTATGACAAGACCAGCCGAATATTCTCAAATGATTGCAACAACGCTCTCGCCACTTCAAGTTCAAGTCCCAATCGATGCTATAGCCCAATTGTTCTCTAGAGGAGTTACGATTGCATTCTTAATTATAAGCGGTATCGGCTTTACATTATTGCTCATTGAAAGAAAGACAAATTCGGTCGACACAGCCATTTTGCTTACTGGAATAATATATTCTGGCTTAGGCATCTTTCTTTATACTTTAGGAACTCGTGCAATATCGCTGATATTTATTCCTGTAGCTATAGGAGCAGCTTACATATTTGAAAATAGGTTCAAACGTTTAAAACCGTATTTGGCAAGCATTTTTTTGGTTTTGATAATATTGTTCACATTTGTTCCGGTTCATCAGTCGTTTGGTACCGAAGTACAGTTTCAACCGAGTGAAACCTATGTAGCTCAAAACTTTTTTATCCAGCATTATGATTGGAGTATTGGAGATTCAATATTATTAACTTATAGAGTTTCAATGTATTTTGATTCAAAAGTTGCTGCATACATTAATTACAGTAGTAGCCCTGGAGAAGCTAAAATTATATTCTACACCACAGGGCTTGGAAAGGACTTTGGAAATTACACGAAAGATCAACTTGTTCAACAGCAGAGACTTAACATGGTATACGACAACGCTTTTTCCTGCATAGCAATCACAAGAAATCCATAATCTTGTTCAAAAAATAAGGTTTACACCATGATTCTTTTTGTAGCGCTCATTGCTTTCTTGATTTCATTGATTGTTTTATATGTTTCGAGAAAGTATCTTGCAGGAAGCGGAGTTCATAGTGGTGATACTTTTTTTCATTTATTAATAGGTGGCTCTATCCGAAATCATAAATGGAAATATCCATCTTCTCTACATAATGTTACTTTTGATGAAGCGGAGAAAAAATATGATTACTTACGGTATCCTCCTCTCTTTCATTATTTAATCGCGCTATTCCCCAGTAGGCTTCAT
>JAJRAP010000101.1 GCA_028679855.1 Candidatus Methanoperedens sp. | reverse complement strand
ATGGGCAGATGAAATTCATCAAAAACTTCTAAGAGTCCCTCACAGATCAGAAAGTTCTTTTTGCAGCCTCAAAAATCACGATGGAAGAAATGGTAGCCTCATCAAATAAGATATGCATTTTGAACACTTTCAAAAACTAAATTGCCCCGATAGGGGCTTTCTTGATACTTATTAATCTCTTGCTTTTGATTTTACAAGCATTATCAGGATTATCCCGACCGCAAAGAGTATGATGCCGATCCAGGCAAGATCAATAGCAGGGATTATCTTAAGCGTCAGAGGGATCGCGCCGCCGCCTGTTCCCTGGAATATGACATATACGTCACCAGCGAAAAGACCTAAGGAAGGGCTGACCATAGGGAAGGTGCCTCCTCCTTCGAGGTATTCCGCTGTGCCGCTTCCGATCTTGTTATTCCCCTGGTAGACCTCGAGTTTGACGCTCTGGACATTGTATTTGCCTGATCCCTGCACCTCGCTGACTTCATCAGGGCGCGAGAATATTACTAAGGGGAAAGTTCTGTTGATGGAAGAACTCTTGAAATCAGCCATCAGGAAACCCTTTACAGACAGCGTGCTTCCTTCAGAAATGGATATGGGTTCAGCAGCCTGTGTTGCAGCCCAGATGCTGCCCGTGCCGTCATCGAGCTTGATATATGCGGTATATGTGACTTGGGGTGTTTCGGTCTGAGTATATAATACCTCAGTTACCTTACCGCTTACCTGGATATTACCACTGCCAAATCCTGTCGGATTGGAAAGTATATCTGATATCTTAGTTCCACTCGCGGAACTACTCTCTGCCAGGCTGTACGATGACAGCTCGATCACCCTTATTCCGTAATCATTGCCTACGTCAAAGAGCTGTCCCTGTGCCGCAATTGGTATATTTATATAACCCATATCTATTGTTTTTGTTGAACTGACTACAACCCCCAGAATTATCAGTACAACAGCGATATGAATCATCGTGATGCCAATCCCTTTCAGCCTCACACGCAGGGTTGCCGTGTGCATATATCCATAAAGGTACTCTATGACTGATGCCCCAGCGTAAATCAGAGGTGAGAAAATCGACAATAAGGAGATACTCCCTATTAATTTATATATTTCAGGCTCCCTTACCCAGAAGGGGCTGTTATGGTCGAGCACATAGAAATTTTCTGTGCGCGGCAGCATGGTCAGTATAGTAAGCGCCATCACGATAAACACTGTCTTCTTCTGTTTTTCTTTTTCAGCTTCTTTATAGTTCAGGCAGAATCCCATGGCAAGAAGCAATACCAGCGTGAAAGGATAGCTCCATGCATTGAAGAAGTTCTTGGTATCTGACGCTACGTTCACTTTCACGTTCTGTGTGATCTGGATGAACGCAGGGTAAGAAATACCCCAGAAAGATACGAATGCAAGAACTACGAAGAGCAAGAGGGTGACGTAGAAGATATTCGTTTTGTTCCAGAATCCCCTGTCTTCTTCCACAGTCTCAGGCTCCTCAAAGTATCTACGCATACCCAGAGCAAGAGAAACAAGCGCGATTATCAGAATTGCTGTGATTAGTACCGTTCCTGTTGAAGATTCTCCAAATGTATGGAGTGAGCTAAAAAGACCACTCCTGACAACGATGGCTGCATATAATACTAAGATGAAAGTAGCTACTGCCAGCATTGGAGCAGCTATCGAGAAATTTGTTTTATTTTTTCTATGAAGGGCTGCTGAATGAAGAAAACCAGTGAGCGTCAGCCAGGGTATGAATGACGCCGTCTCAACTGGGTCCCATGCCCAGAACCCACCCCAACCTAATGCCACATATGCCCAGACACCTCCTACTGCAATGCCCATCCCCATGAACAGCCATGTGAAACGTGCCCATTGTCTGCTCAATTCCTCCCAGCCATCAACTTTAGTCAACAGATACACGATTGCGGCAGCAAAAGGAATTGTGGTGGCTGCATAACCAATGAAAATCAGTGGGGGATGGATTACCATCCAGAAATTTACCAGTTGTATATTTAGACCACTACCCTCGATAAAACCCTTTTCCATAGAAAAGAGACCATACTGTGGATATTGCTGCTCATAAAATCTGATTACATTCTCAAGAGGTGCACTATAGGTAACTGCTTGTTGGTTGAAGAACTCCAACCATGTAGAGAATGGTGTCTGAATTATCGTTAATACAATAAAGAATATACCTACAACCAAGGTTATTATCTGCGTTCTCCTGGAGAGCGGAGTCGCGTGCTTGGTTTCAAGTGCAAGCCATGAAGCAGAAAGGAATATCACCAGTACCCATAAAAGGTATGTGCCTTCTTGCCCTCCCCATGTGCCAGATATTTTATATATTAAGGGAAGGTTTTGGCTACTCCACTGCGACACATACCTGTAGCTAAAGTTGCTAACAACAAAATAATAGGTGAGCAGAAAGTAGGCAAATGTGAGAAGCCCAGTAGACAAAAGTATTGCAGGCGTAACAAGCTTTGTAAAAACTTCGCCTCTTTTAAATTCTTTCAACAACAATCCGAGAAGCGCGGCTGCGCTTACCACAATGCTGGCGTAAAGTAATGCATTCCCAAAATTGATCATATTATTTGCTCCTGACCTGATCTCTCACCTTTGTTGCAACAGAAATGAAATAGGCTGCATCCTGCGCGCCATATATCCCAGCCAGTTCCTTCCCGCTTGGATCGAGGAACAGTACTTTGGGTGGAGGTCTTCCATAGTAATTGTATGATTTATATGAAACGGAGTCTTCAACATCTAGGTCTATTGCAACGAGTACAAAATCGTTTTCAAGCATCTTCTTTACCTGCGGGTTCCCGAGCGTGTCTGTCTGGAATCGTGCGCAGTACTGGCACCATATTGCCCAGAAATAAACCGCAATTGGCTTATTTTCCTGTGAAGCCACCTCGAAACCTTTCTCAAGACCTGGAGCAGAGCGGTACCATGTGAGACCTGCAAGATAAGAGTTGTTCTTATCGCTCAATCTGAACTCGGAAAGGGAGATGTTGTATGTTCCGACCGCGATGGCAAGGATCATTATCAACACCAATATTGTGGTCAGTTTCTTGGTTTTCATAATATTGTTCCTAAATTGTTTGACCTATATAAGATTATATGGTTTATCGATGTTTCCGTTATTCACGTCGTTTTTATTCATTTAGCCTCAGAAATACACGGTGAAATAAGGCAAAAGCGCTGCCTGGATCATCTTATCTATCCCGAAAAGCATCATAAGCCCTACAAGAATGAGTATCAGTCCAGAAAGTTTTTTAAAGAAATGCCCTCTCTGTACGAACCATTTGACATTTCCTGAGACGATTTTCCCTGAATAGGCTATTATAAGCATCGGAAGACTGACGCCTATCGAATATATGACAAGAAGAAAGGTTGCGTATGCTATGTCAGTGCCCCCTGTACTTACCTGAATAAATGCGAATACCGCTCCCAGAATGGGTCCGACACAGGGTATCCACAAAATGCCGAGGGACATTCCGAGGAATAGTCCGCCTGCAATCCCTCCACTGGGGGCTTTCGATGCCATATTGCCGAGGAACGACATGCGTTCACGAGCAGAGTTCACAACAGAGCTTGAGATCTTCACATACGACTGGTTCACATCATCGTCAAAAAGGATGGCTCCCATAGATATTATAAAAAATATCGAGAACCAGCGCAGGTATTCAGCGAAAAAACTAAAAGATGCCACAGCATTAATGAGAATGCCCATAAGAGTAAAAGTAATAGACATGCCTGTGACAATTGCCAGAGGTCGAAACCTGTTCCCAACGGAACCCGACAGCACTGCTGGAAGTATGGGAAGTACGCACGGTGTGAATATTGTCCAAAATCCTGCTATAAAGACCAGGATTACTGACGGCGCTGCTGGCATTAATAAATGTCCTTAGATATCAATTCCGTTGGATAAACTTCCTCGATACATCCTGAAAATAAGACCTATAGAGTATTATCCTTTTTTTATCCTCGCAACTGCAAGCCTTATATCATCATCTTTGACTGTAGTCCTGCCAGCATGTTTTGCCAGGGTTATAGCTTCACGGGAAACATCAATTCCGTAATCCTCAAGAACTCGTGCAAGTTCAAATCCTGCCCCTTCACTCACCCTATCCGCTCCCGCCTTTCTGATAATGCGCTCGACCGGCGCAAGTGGAAGAATGGGTGGTACCTGTTGTGTCATTTATTTTCACCTCTTAATTAAAATCTACAATTGCTTATAATTGAAAATAAAAGTATATATAACTTTTCAGTCTGAATAAACAGTTATAAAAACAAGGCTGAATCTTATAATGCTCGAGCGCTTGCTGCTATAAAATCGCGGACAAGCTTTGCTCCCAGTATCGAGGTTCCGCCGGAGTCGTACTCAGGCGCTATTTCTACAAGGTCAAAACCCACTATTTTAGGTGCCAGACATGATATTACTTCCCTTACATCCCGCGGCGTCAATCCATAAGGTTCAGGCGTCCCGAGCGCAGGGGCATAAGCGGGGTCGATGGCGTCCATATCCACCGAGAGGTAAATCGGACCATTTATCTCTTTTCGAATATCATCGATTACACTTTCTATGCCCTTTGAAAAGACATCCTCAGCAGAGAACACTTTGATATTGTTTACATTGACATAATCGTATTCCTCTCTATTGCCACTCCTGATTCCCACAGATGCATATTTTTGGGTAACGTTCTCGATGATATGGCTTGAGATACATGCATGGCTGTTCTTCTCGCCCCTGTACTCCTGCCTAAGGTCCATGTGCGCGTCAAGGACAACAAAACCAAGGTCTGGATATTTATTTTTGCATGCATTTGCAAAAGGAAAAGTCAGGGAATGTTCTCCTCCGAGCATAATAGGAAGCTTTCCGTCCCTGACATATTTTTCAGCGGCAACCGATATCATTTCAAGCGTCTCATCTATGGTTGAGGCTACCTCAAGGTCACCCGCGTCATGGATCTGGACATCTATTAGGTCAATATCGAAAAAGCTGCTATAGGTTTCAAAATTATAGGATGCAGCCCTAATCTCCTGTGGAGCCAGCCTGCTTCCAGTCCTGAAGCTTGAGGTGCCGTCAAATGGCACCCCGCAGATCACATACCGGGCTTTTTTATAATCGGAGTTAGCGTCTGCAAAAAGAATATTCTGCATCTACACACGCATATCTATCTTCATTTTTCCCATCGAGATAAGATAGGAAATGTCTTTTCCTGCAACAATTTTTCCTTTCAGTTCTTCGGGTATCTTCAGTTCAAGTGTTGAATAATCTGCGTTGTCCATTATCTGGACCACATCTCCTGAGACAGAGAGGACCTGCCCGTTTTTCCGTTCT
>JAJRAP010000100.1 GCA_028679855.1 Candidatus Methanoperedens sp. | reverse complement strand
GCTTTGTTCTTATCAGAACCCTGCCATCAAGCCTGAAATTCCCGAGCCTCTTCCTGAATCTCACAACTTCAGGTCTTAATGCGGATTCTGGACCGCTATAGAAAAAAGTTGCTCTTGGCGCCGGTTGGAACTGCTCTATCCACTCAGAATATGAAAGCGCACGCGTGAGCCCATCAAGCAGCCGGGGATGCGTCCTGCACCTCTGCTCAACGAGTTCCCACAGGCTCCCCTCTTTTATTGCCTGCTTTACTTCCCGCATCTCGGCAAATGTTGCGTGGAGATTATGACGCGCAAGCAGTTCTTCCCTGTTCTCGCTCTTTATCAGTTCCTGCGCATCATAAGAAGAGCATACCGGACAGGAGCACGGCAGGTACTGGAGGTTATCCAGATGATACGTCCCGCGCACTGTCATGTACCTTCCTTCTTTTGCGTAAAGCGCATACGATGCAGAATCGAAAAGATCGCAGCCAAGCGCTACAGCAAGAGCGAACATCATGGGATGACCTGCTCCGAAAAGATGCACAGGCGCGGCTGGAGAGAGTCCTTTTTTCGATGCCACGATCACGTCCACAAGGTCTGCGTATCGGTAGGATTCCATAAGAGGCACAACAGCGCCAAGGGGATACACGTCAAAATCGGCGCTGCTCAACTCGCGTCCAGCTCTCTCCCTTAACTCAGGGTATGTCGAGCCCTGCACAGGCGCTGCAATGAGCATGTCTTTCTTCAATCCGAGGGCTTCTTTTTCCCTTTGCAGGGTTATTCCAAGTTCAGATTCAGCCCGTTCCCATGAGACATCTGGCGGAGTGGGGATATCAAGAGGCACTCCGATGTCAGAGCCTATCTCCTGCTGGAACCGGACTATCTGCGAATTATCCACTTCCACTTCGCCATAAACAGATAACTGATAAGAGCCCGAGTCCGTCATGATCGGGCCGTCAAAACCGATGAGCGAGTGAAGCCCTTCGCCGAGGGCGCGCTCCCTTAGCTGCGGCTTGCGGTAAATGATATAGGAATTTGTAATAATGATTTGCGCGCCGAACTTGCAAAGCTCTGAAGGCTTAATAGTCTGTATATTGGGATTGACCACTGGCATGATGGTCGGTGTCTCGATAATCCCGTGGCGGGTTTCAAGTCGCCCGATCCTGCCGCAGATATCCTTGTGGGTTATTTCGAAGATTGGTGGCATCTTTAACGCCTCCAGTTCATTTTGATGTGCTCCATAGTTTCTTTGACATTTAATTAATCCTTCGTCCCTCTTGCTATAATCTCCACATAATCCGTAAAGATATATCTCTTATACCTCTGCTTCCCTGTAATCTCTCTTATGATCCCAATTATAAACACTCGACACAGAATTCTCATAAAGTCTCGTTATCAGGTTATCTTTTAATTTATTTTTTTTCTGCCCAAGCTTCCATTCCGTGCGGGTATGTCGCATCTTACTGAGGCCACCTCTGGTTCACGTATTGTTTCGGGCTGTGGTTGCCGATACTCAGGTACTCCTCACGGATCCATGAAGCGCCGGGACTGTAAAAATAGAACGATAAATGATATGAATGAGTATATTCCTCTATATGCCAAAACCAGTGGAAACTATGCAATTATCTGACCCTTATAATATCACCTACAAAGGAATATACGCAGTAGCCGACAGGAAGAATGAGCATGTTGAAATTATGGAACGATCTAGTTGCTACGGCGGCTCAGCCTGGGCACTGTACCATTATTCTAAAAGCCCGCTTGTGATCAAATGCCGTGCTGTTGGGGACATGATGCGCTACCTTGTCAGAACGGGAAGCATCCCCCTCGATCTCAAGTCATCGGTCGCTGCTGCGGGTATTGAATCCGTTATCGTGAACGGTGACGAGATAGAGATAACGTACAGCGGTCTCGGGGGAGGAGGCGTGGGCGCAACAACGTGCAGGGCTTATGCTTCCGGCGTCCTTAGATGCCGGCTTTCTGAATCAGGTGGTGGCAAGAAAGCGAGCGGTACGATAGTTGTCCCGAAAAGAGAGCGCGTCCTTGTTGGAATTGACAATACAGACTCAAAAGAGGTAGGAGCCACATGGACTCTCGCACATAACATCGCATCTGTTGTTGATGCACCTGAACGTAAATACATCTCACATACACTTGTCCAGCTCTATCCCGTTCCTGATAAGACCCAGAACTGCGTGGCGACAGTGCTTGAATTCGCCTGCACGGAATGCCAAAAAAAAGGGTTGCTTGAAGATATAAGAGAGGGGCTTGAAAAATACAGCGTTTCGAATGAGACAGGCATGGTAGCAATGTCTGACTTCAATGCAGAGGAGCTTATGGAATACAGCAGGCTGTGCAGGAGCAAAATGATAACAAAAGAGCTTGCTATAAAAACAGCAAAAGAAAACAATGTCGAGATATGCATCGGGGGTAAGGGCATGATAGGTGCCTTAGCAGCGCTTCCGTGGTTTTCGAGGAATGAGGAAGCCGTGATGATATGAAAATTATTGTGGAAAAACCACAGATTAACGCAGATTTATTTAATCAGGTCGCCTCAAGTAGATGTTGTTAAATACCATGTTATCCTTAACAAAAGACGGAGACTAAACAGATGGCTGTACTGAATTTCAAAGGGAAGACCTTTGTTCAAAATCATCATTTAGCAGTAAAGTATCATCAGCTTGTACCACAGAAAGATAAAAGCCTGACTGATAAAGTCAGCCTGAATGATAATCTCATAATCCACGGGGACAACCTCAAAGCTTTGAAAGCTCTCCTTCCAACTTATGCGGGCAAAATAAAGTGCATTTACATTGATCCTCCCTATAACACGGGAAATGAAAATTGGGTTTATAACGATAATGTCAATAGCCCGATGATGCAGGAGTGGCTGGGGAAGGTTGTAGATAAGGAAGACTTTACACGGCATGATAAATGGCTCTGCATGATGATGCCGAGATTGAAATTATTGAGGGAATTGTTAAGAGAAGATGGAGTTATTTTTGTTAGTATTGATGATAATGAACAACATCGATTTAGAATTTTAATGGATGAGGTATTCGGAGAAGAAAATTTTATTGCCAATATTATATGGCAAAAAAAATATTCGCCACAGAATGATGCTAATTATTTTTCGGATATGCATGATTTTATTGTTGTGTATGCCAAGAAAAGAAATGATGGTTTAGAAAAAGGGGGTTGGGTAAGAAATTTAATTCCTAGAACAGAAGAACAAAATGCAAGGTATAAAAATCCTGATAATGATCCGCGAGGACTCTGGAAATCTGCTGATCTTTCAGTAAAAACATACTCAGAGGAGTATGATTATCCAATAACCACACAGTCTGGCAGAGTTGTAAATCCTCCTAAAGGAAGGTCATGGATGACCTCAGAAGATAATTTTAATAAATTGCGCTCTGACAATCGTATTTGGTTCGGGAAAACCGGGGATAATGTTCCATCATTGAAAATTTTTCTCTCTGAAGTGCAAGAAGGGGTAGTTCCACTCACATTATGGCTTCGTACTGAAGTGGGAGATAACGAATCCGCGAAAAAGGAAATAAAAGAAATCTTCAGTGAAATCCAATTACCTTTCGATACTCCAAAACCAACATCGCTTATTAAGCGAATTCTTCAAATCTCGACGGAAAAGGACTCGATCATTCTTGATTCTTTTGCAGGCTCTGGTACAACAGCCAATGCAGTTTTAGAATTAAACACAGAAGAAGGCAACCGCAAATTTATTTTAGTTGAGTGTGAAGATTACGCAGATGAAAGCATTCTGGAAGGGGATAAGCTTCCGGGTTATCTTGAACTTGCACGCTATATTTTTTATACAGCCACAGGTGAAGAATTTGACCCAGAGAAAGTTGATGAAAAACGCAATTTTATCGGTGAATCCAAAGAGTATGAAGTATATTTATTCTACAAGCCTGATATTGAATATTTAAGAACAACCGCGCTTACGCTTGATAGAGCAAAAAACTTGGGTGAGTATAAAAACAAAAAGCGGTTAGTTTTTGCGCCGAGCAAATATTTAGATCATGATTATCTTCTGGAATACCGCATAGACTATTGCCAGTTGCCTTTTGAGATTTATAAATTAAAATCATAAAAATAATGAAAAGAATAGAAATAATCCCGATAGCCGAAAAGAAATCAAAGCGCAGAGAAATCAAGAGGGAATGGATAGAAGAAGCAATCACAAATCCCATGCAGGTGGTGGAAGGATACGGCAACAGGAAAGTTGCGCACAAGAAGCTGCTATTGGGTGGCAAAGAATATCTTTTGAGAGTGATTTATGAAGAAACTGAAGAAGTATATATTATAGTAACGGCTTATCTTACATCACAGATCGATCGCTACTGGAAGGAGGAAAATAAATGAAAATAGAATACGACCCGGCACATGACCTCTTAAATATCGAGTTTATTGCAGAAGAGACAATCGCTGAATCATGCGAGCTTGATGGCATAATAATCGATTATTCTGAGGATGGAAGGATTGTTTCCATTGAAATACTTGATGCGGGGAAAAGAACAACAAAGAATCCTCTTGATATGATTGACTTATCAATAGTTAAAGAAAAAGCACTGGCTTAAAGATAAAATGGAACTTAAAGAATACCAGAAGAAGACATTGGAAACTGTAAAACTTTACCTCGATGCACTGGCTGATTTTAAGGCAAAAAACGACAAGGCAGTTGAAATAGACCCCGAGCTATCTATCAACTTTCCATTGAAAGCATGGGAAAAAGTCATTGGTAGAACTTATTATTCTAAAAAAAATGGTCTGGATGAAGAACTGCCGGATTTTTATATTAAGATTCCTACAGGAGGCGGTAAAACGGTACTTGCCTGCCATACAATAGACCTGATCAATAAAATTTATCTTAAAAAACAAACAGGAATCGTTCTATGGATTGTTCCAACTACTCAAATTTACAGACAAACACTTGCCAACTTAAAAAATCGAGAGCATCCATATCGCCAGGTTTTGGATATATCAAGTGGCGGTAGAACAGAAATTCTGGAAAAAACTGATAAATTCACCGCTTTAGATATAAAAGAAAATCTTGTCGTAATGCTTTTGATGTTACCTTCTGCAAGCAGACAAAATAAAGAAGTGTTAAATGTCTTCAAAGACAGCGGGAGTTTTGCGGACTTTTTCCCACAGGAAGATGACAGGGCGGGAAATGAGAAACTCATGAAACAATTTCCCAATTTACATTATTTTGGCGATGAAATTGGATTTTTCGGAAAAATTGTAAAAACATCTCTTGGGAATACACTGAGGATTTTAAAACCCATAATAATTATTGACGAAGGACATAAAGCCTACAGCGAAATTGCACAAAAAACAATCCGGGATTTTAACCCATCCATAGTTGTTGAATTATCAGCCACTCCGCCTCAAAACAGTAATAATTTAGTTAATATCAGCGGACAGGAACTTAATCTGGAGGAGATGATAAAACTCGATCTGCATATTACTAATAAAGCAGAACTCGACTGGCAAAATACAATGCTTGCAAGTGTAGAAAAAAGAAACTTTCTGGAACAAAAAGCTAAAGAATATGAAGCTAACACAGGTGAATTTATCTGCCCAATCTGTCTTGTGCAGGTCGAACGAACCGGTAAAGACCAGAAAGGCACAAGATACATTCATGCAGAAGACGTTAAAGATTATTTAATCAAACAATG
>JAJRAP010000099.1 GCA_028679855.1 Candidatus Methanoperedens sp. | reverse complement strand
TTATTAAGAGCATGACCGTTTCAATCGCACTTGCCGGAAAGCCGAATTGTGGAAAATCCACTTTCTTCAAAGCCGCCACTCTTGCCAATGTCGAGATAGCGAATTATCCTTTTACGACAATAGATGCCAATCACGGCGTAGCATACGCACGGACACCCTGCCCGTGCAGGGAATTGAAACTCAATTGTGGATTGTGCAGGGACGGCGTGCGGTTCGTACCCATAGGCTTGATAGACGTGGCAGGACTTGTGCCCGACGCGCACAAAGGACGCGGTCTCGGGAACGCTTTTCTTGATAATCTGAGACAGGCAAAAGCGATAATTCATGTGATAGATGCATCTGGCGGCACCGATATCGAAGGCGTTCCGGTACCTGTGGGCTCGCATGACCCTCTCGATGATATAAACTTCCTGGATCATGAGATCACGATGTGGATATTCGGGATATTGAAGCGCAACTGGGAAAGGCTGTCGCGCAAGGTGAACGCGGAGGGGCTTAAGATCGAGGAGACCATCGCAGAACAGCTTGAGGGTGCAGGAGTGACTGATACTCAGGTTAAAACCGCACTTTCCCGGCTGAAGTTCCCACGCGACAAACCCCATATATGGACTGATGATCAGATAATTGAACTTTCTGACATGCTAAGGGCGCAAAGCAAACCCCTCATTATTGCCGCAAATAAGATAGATATGGCTTCTCAGGAGAATATAGAGAAACTCAAGAAAAAAGGCGCGATACCAGTGAGCTCAGCAGCTGAAGCAACTCTGCGCCTTGCCGATAAGAGCGGGGCGATAAAGTACATACCCGGAGATGCTGATTTTACAGAGTCTTCAAACCTTTCTGCGGCGCAAAAAGACGCCCTCTCCAGGCTTCGCGCCCTCATGAAGATATATGGGGGCACTGGTATACAGAAATGCATCAATGAGACGGTTTTCAACCTGCTTGACCTTATTGTGGTATATCCAGTTGAGGACGAGAATAAATTCAGCGACAAGAAAGGAAGGATCCTTCCAGATGCCTTCCTCATAAAGAAAGGAAGCACGCCCAAAGACCTGGCATTCATAGTGCATACCGACATTGGCAAGGGATTTCTCTATGCTATAGACGCGCGCACTAAGATGAGGCTGGGGGAGAAGCATGAACTAAAGAATGGGGATATCGTGAAGATAGTTGCCGTGAAATAATTAGGTTTCTTATGCCTTACGCAGCAGCAGATAGACAGGAATTCATCAAACGCTCAGGTATTGCTCCCGACACCCACATCCTTGATTTCGGAGGTGTGCTTTATGAGGAGTTTCCTTGCGCAGTATCAGGAATAACAGCCAGAAAGCAATTATCAAATGCCGTCATCATGAAACCCGCTCTTGTCCCGTTCAAGGATGCTGCCTTTGATGCCGTGGTATCGTACCACTACTTTGATCTATTACCCTCCGACCTGCTCGGTTATGTATTCAAGGAAGTTGCAAGGGTGCTTAAGAAAGACTCAAATTTCTCGTTCATGGTACAACTGTGGGCACCGCAGAATGAAGCACAGCGCTCAAGCCTGTTCTTCAATGAGCTTCTGAAAGCCAGTGGAGCTATATATACCCATGAGTTCACGGACATCAGCGGGGAGCTTTCGGACTCTGGTTTTGGCGACATCACGGTCGAGACAATAAAACGCGATATATTAATACCCCGGGATTTCGTACGGTCGCACCTTATGCTGCTTGGCAATCTTGTGAAAAAGGAACAGAAAGAAGGTGTCGCAGGAATCAAGACACTTGCAAAACAGTACTTTGAACAGGTCAAAGAATATGGAGAAGCCATGCTCCCAGCTCTTCATTTCACAGCAAAAAAGATATGAGACAAAGACATCTTGAGATGATGCTTGAGAAACTCTCTGGCTTTCGGATTCCTGACCCCCTGAAAGAGCAGTACTCAACTCCTGCCACGGTGGCTGCAGAACTATTGCATTTTGCTTTCATGAGAGGGGACATAACTGACACGGTCTATGACCTGGGGTGCGGCGGGGGTATCCTGGCTATCGGGGCAAAGCTTCTGGGAGCAGAAAAGGTTATAGGTTTTGATGATGATAGTTACGCACTTGAGATTGCACGGGCAAACGCAGAAAAACTCGGCGCCAAGGTCGAGTTCGAGTGCTGCAGCATAAATGATGTGCACGGAAAAGCGCATACAGTCGTGATGAATCCCCCGTTTGGCGCCCAGGTGAAAGGAAGCGACCGCCCTTTTTTGAGGAAAGCCCTCGAATTAAGCAGCGTGGTTTATTCCATACATAACGCCGGCAGTATGGAATTCATAAAAAAATTCATAAGTCCGGCAGTCATAACGGATTATCGAATGATCGATTTTCCCATAAAAAGGACATTCAGATTCCATACGAAAGAAGTACAGGTCATAAAAGTAGAAATATATAGAATAGAGAAAAGATAGAGGGATTATTATTAGAATCAAGAGAAAGAAAGCCACAGGTAGAAGAAAGCTTGTAAAAGGCGAAGGAAAACCAAGAACATTTAAGAAAGAAGATAAAGACTTCGAAGAGAAAATAGAAGAAGAGGAAGAAGAAATCGAGACAACCGAAGAAGAAATTGAAACAACAGATGAAGAGATCGAAGCAACTGAAGAAGAGGTTGAACAGGTGGATCAGCCAGTGGAAATAGTCCAGAAAAAGAAAGAAAATATAGTGCTGCCTGGAGAGCTGATCGGGACTTCAGAGGAATTCATTCCGAAGAAAGGGACTTTTGAAGAGAGGGGAAATATATACGCAACAGCCACAGGATATGTGAAAACAAACCCCAAGGAACGTTCCATTTCAGTTGAACCTGTTACTAATACCCCCCCAAAACTCGCTGTAGGGGATATTGTTATCGGACAGGTCACAGATCTGAAAGAATCTGTAGCGCTTGTCGAGATAGCCGGGATCAAAGGCAGGGGCGAGCGTGCTATAGTGAATTCAGAGGGCGCAGCCATTCACGTTTCAAATGTCAAGGACGCATATGTCAAAGACCTGTCATATGAATTTGCACCTTTTGATATAGTGATGGGAAGAGTTCTTGACCTGCGGAACATGCGCCTATCAACCGTGAATAAAGAACTCGGTGTCATGAAGGCTTACTGCGGCAACTGCAGGACTGTGCTGAAAAGAGAAAATGATAAACTTAAATGCCCCAACTGTAAGAGAACAGAAACGAGGAAAATGTCCTCTGATTACGGGACTGGCATAATTTAGGTGAGAACATGGAACTTACGATAGTAAATAAAACGGAAAATGAGATCAGTATTAAAGTGGCAGGAGAGTCCCATACACTACTTAACACGCTTAAAACATCTTTGCTTAACAATAAGCATGTGGAGATAGCCACATATGATATAAAGCACCCCACGATAAGCGAACCCATACTTTTTGTGAGAACAGATGGTGCTGACCCCATCGAAGTGATAAAAAAAGCGTCAGGGGAACTTGCCAAGGAATGCGATGAGTTTATCAAACTATTTAAGAAGAAGACGAAGAATTAACTAACGCCTTATATTCCTCTTCTATAAGGTTATCCAGAGCTATGCTATGCTCCAGAGCTACGAGTATGGCGCTGACCTCTATTTCAACAAGTTTGGACAGTTCGTCATGTTTCTTATTGATCAGGGCTATCACCCTTCGTTTTTCCATGCCAGTTTCTATTGTGATGCGCTCGATTACCCTGTCAAAGAGCGAACGCTCCTCGAAAACACCAGGCTTGAATCCCTGCGGAGGGTCAACCGAGGATAGATCAAAAGCAGGACGAATAATGTCCCCTTCTCTTTTTATGAGTCCGGCTCTTTCTGCCTCACGAACAACATTTTTTGCCTGCTCTGGAGAGAACCAGTTAAGGTCAATAGAGAGCGCAAGAACGAACTCGCTTTCTTTGAGCGCATCCTTTCCTTTTCTTTTGAAAGGAACAGAAACAGTATATAGCAGGTCGGTCATTTTGGGGCGTTCTTTATTATCTCATCAACAATGGTGTCCGCAATTCTTCCACATTCTGTCCTGCCCATGCCGTCTATGTGGTGCACGTTCATCGTGAGTATGCCGCTATCGAGCCGGGTTCGTACGAGGAAGGAGTCTCCCTTTAAGGGCACGCGGTTGAACTTGTCGTCAAGGAATGAGTATTTGAGAGTTACCTTGAAATCTATTGTTCCCTCATTTTTCACATCACCTAGTATGGATTCAACTGTGTCGTCGTTGAGTGGATAAAAATTTACGCTCCTGTCAGTAATTTCAATGTTCATACTTCTCTTTGCCTGGATAGGGCGACCTTTCAGGTCTGGTGAATCGGTAATGAACTCTCCGAACTTTCCGTTCATCCTAGCTATTGTCCTTACGATGTAGTGAAGATCTGCTTTAAAATTGTATTTTCGTTCAAGTTCAGGCTTCTGGGGAAATTGATGATAAGTGCGTTTCATATCAATTCTGTATAATCCGGGAATCTTAAAAGCTTTCTGCTAAGGATTAATTATCCTGGTGGTGCATTTAGAAGAACATGAAGTATGATATCGCGGTCATAGGGGCAGGTCCTGCAGGAGCTATGGCTTCAAAGTATGCCGCTCTGAATGGGGCAAAGACACTGTTGATAGAGGAACACGCAAGCATAGGCGCTCCTGTCCAGTGCACGGGATTAATTAGCAAAGCCGCGCTTACGGAGTGTGAGATCAGCGAGGGGAGTTTTGTCCTTGCTAAAATGAAAGGTGCTTTTGTGTACTCCCCTGGTGGAGAGGAACTAATCATTCGGGGAAAGGACATGAAGGCATATGTTATTGACAGGAAACTGTTCGACAGGGAGCTAGTAGGGCGCTCGCTTGATGCCGGTGCTGATCTAATGTTAAAGACGCGTTTTATGGGGTTGCACAATGGCAGAATATCAGTATTATCAAGCGGGGAGAGAAAAGATATCCATGCTGATATCGTTATCGGAGCTGACGGTATTATGGGAAGCGTGGGCAGGGTGGCAGGGCTCCCGCGGTGCAAGAAGTTCCTATCCGGGATCCAGTTCGAGGCCCCATATGATGCTAAAGATGCGGAATTCGTGGAGATCTTTACAGGGAATAAGTTCGCCCCTGGTTTTTTTGCATGGGCTGTTCCTTTTTGCAAAACGGCGCGTATCGGTCTTGCCAAGAACATGGGAGACATGCCTGCCCTTCATTATCTTGAAGAACTTATTAAGCATCCGGTGCTTGCTTCAAGATATAGGGGTTCGCGCACAGAGCATGTGGTGGGGGGTATCCCGCTGGGACCGCCTGAGAGAACGGTCACGGATAATGTAATTCTGGTGGGTGATGCAGCAGGACAGGTGAAACCCACCTCTGGAGGAGGTGTTTATATGGGTGCGGTGTGTGCAAAGATCGCAGGGGAGGTGGCGGCCAGGGCGGCGCGAAAAGAGATATATCTCAAAGAGTATGAAAAAAGGTGGCGCAACGCGGTGGGCAGGGAGCTTGCGCTGGGGATGATTATTCATACGAGCCTGGGGAAGTTAAGCGATGAGAACCTGAATGAGTTCATTGCGTTCCTCAACCGACCTGGGATTAGTGAGCTCGTCACGGAATATGGTGACATGGACCATCCTTCCGTGCTTTTGAAGGAACTGCTAAAAGGAGCGGATAAGATGCGGCTTGTCAGGTTGCTTGGAGTTGCTTTTAAGACATTGTTTTGATTTCTCAAGAAATAGAATCGACAAAGAACTTAAAATTAAGTTGTTACGACCAAAAATCAGCTAAATTCTGGAAAGCACAGGTGTGCTTGCTAGTGGTTTCAATTTTTGAGTGGGAAACTTGGGTTTAAACTTAAGTTTTTCTATATCAGTTCTCTATTCTAATGCTATTTATAAGACCTTTGTTCAGCCTTTTTATATTTACTTATCTCCTCAACCACCTTCTTATCGATCACTCCCGGCTCTGTCATCTTCCTTGCGTCAAGTATCTCGTTCAGATATTTCTCAGGGATCACATCCTTCTCGATAAGCACCTGCTTCAGGAATTTATTCTCAGCCAGGGCAGTCTTCACAAGCATGGCAACATTCTCATAACCGATATATGGATTAAGAACCGTAGCCAGTGCGTGGCTATTCTCAAGTAATTCAGAGCATCTTTTTTCATCTACGACCATGCCTTCAATGCAGTCAACTCTGAACATCCTGACTGTATTCGTAAGAAGTTCGATACTCCATAAAAGGTCATAAGCGATAAGCGGCGTCATCACATTAAGTTCTAACTGACCTGCCTCAGCCGCCAGGGAAACAGCATGGTCGTTCCCGATGACCTGGAAGCACACCATGTTCACAGCCTCCGCAATTGAGGGATTGATCTTCCCGGGCATGATGGATGAGCCCGGCTCAACTTCAGGCAGGATGATTTCCGCTATACCTGTTTTTGGTCCAGAATTAAGAAAGCGCAGGTCATTCGATATCTTGTTAAGCTCAGTCGCCAAAATACGTAGCGCATTTGACATATCCACGAACCCTGCCATGCTCCATGAAATCATTATGCTGTTGCCCTGATAGAATTCAAGACCTGTCAATCTGTTCAATTCCGAGATTATCGTCTTTTTGAAATCCGGATGGGTATTGATGCCAGTCCCTATGGCTGTCCCGCCGATGCCAAGTTCAAGCATGCTTTTTTCTGCATATTTAATTCTATCAATGCATTTTGAAAGCGCGGCACCGTATCCTTCAAATACCTGTCCGTATCTCACAGGCACTGCATCCTCAAGATGAGTCCTACCCACCTTGATCACGCTGTCGTATTCCCTGGCTTTTTCTTGAAATGCGCCTGTTAATTCATCAAGTTCTTTGATGAGGTCGGGAAGCGTTAAAAGGACGCTTAGCCTGATAGACGTGGGGATGACGTCGTTGGAGGACTGCGCCATGTTGACATGGTTGTTTGGGTGGACGAGATGGTAATCCCCTGGCTTACCCCCCAGTTTTTTGATCGCAGCGTTCGCAATGACCTCATTGGTGTTCATGTTGAAAGGAGTGCCTGCGCCAGCCTGGAACACATCGAGGATGAACTGGTCGCTGTATTTTCCATCGATGACTTCGTCAGCAGCTTTTACTATTGCTTCTCCAATTTTCTTATCTAGCACACCGAGCTTCATATTGGCAAGAGCTGCTGTTTTTTTGATGAGCGCAATCGATTTGATGAATTCGTGCTTTGCCCTGATACCGCTTATCCTGAAGTTGCGGGAAGCGCGCGTCGTAAAAGCGCCGTATAGCACGTTGTCAGGGACTTCTATTTCGCCGAGGCTATCTTTTTCAAGTCTTGTCATAATAATAGTCTTTATTATTCTTTGCCATATTTAATCTTACATTTAGGATAGTTTTTTATCATCTACGGTTATATGACGGAACAGAAATCAGGGAGGATCATGCAGATAGAAGACGGAGATAAAGTCAGAATAGCAACAGGTGAAATGCAGTATGAAGGGATACTCATGCCCTCGCAGACAGGCAAGGTAATCCTGAAATTGAAAAACGGCTATAATATCGGGATAAGACCTGACACGGCATCTATAACCCTGCTTGAAAAAATGGATAAAAAAAAACAGCAGGGGTCAGTATCCATGCCCTGCAAGAAAAAAACAGATAAACTCCCCCGCATCTCCATCCTCTCCACAGGCGGCACCATAGCGAGCAAGATAGACTACCGTACCGGCGCCGTGACCTCACAATTCTCAGCACAGGATATCCTGCTTGCAATCCCTGAGCTTGAAGAGATAGCGGACTACAACTGCCGGATTATATACAGCATCCTGAGCGAGAACATGCGCCCCTCTTACTGGGTCGAGCTTGCTCGCGCCGTTTATGAGGAGATAAAGAACGGTGCTGACGGCATCATAATCACTCACGGCACTGACACCATGATGTATACCGCCGCAGCGCTCTCTTTTATGATCGAGACCCCCATTCCTATCGTGCTTGTTGGTTCGCAGCGAAGCGCCGACCGCCCGAGCAGCGACAATGCCATGAACGCGGTGTGCGCGGCTGTTGTGGCGACAAGCGACATTGCCGAGGTCTGTGTTGTGATGCACGGCTCGACAAGCGATGATTTCTGCTCCATCCACAGGGGAACAAAAGTGCGAAAGATGCACACATCAAGACGCGATGCGTTCCAGTCCATAAATGCAAAGCCAATAGGGCGCGTTGAATATCCTTCCCGCAAGATGAAGATCTTATCAAATCATGTTAAGCGGGGAGAGAAAAAGCTTGCTCTTCACGATAAACTTGAACCTAAATGTGCACTGATAAAATATGCCACAGGGGCAAGCAGTGAATCATTGCTGTTCCATTCAGGCTCGGGGTATAAGGGGATAGTCATAGAAGGCACGGGTTTAGGACATGTGTCCACCGAATGGATTCCTATTATAAGAACAACAACTGACGCCGGTATACCGATAGTGATGGTGTCGCAGTGCATCAATGGAAGGGTTTGTGACAGGGTATATGATACAGGCAGAGACATACTGAAAGCAGGCGCTATTGAGGGCGAGGACATGCTACCCGAGGTTGCTATCGTGAAGCTTATGTGGGCGCTTGGTCAAAGTTCTGACATCGGGAAAGTGAGAGAACTTATGCGCACGAATATAGCTGGCGAAATTACGCGAAGTTCTTATAGCAATAAACTTTGAATATTATATTCAGAAATTTTTAGGCTATAAACGAAAAATTTTTATGAGATATTCGTATGAATAATCGATATTATGTGGATACTTGTTATGATGATTATCATAATTATATATGGCATATAATATAAGCGCAAATATTAAATACTAGTAAAGCCATGATTAATAATGTAGTAGTATCAGGCGCCTAACGCCTTTAGTACCCTCAGTCTCCTTCGACCCATCGTTTTAATTAGGCGCCTGATAACTACTCTGTTTTTCAATAAAAAATTAACTCTCAACTGAGGTTCTTTTGCTTTTCC
>JAJRAP010000007.1 GCA_028679855.1 Candidatus Methanoperedens sp. | reverse complement strand
CACGTTCGGCGCGGTTTTGGTGAAGTAAATTTTATCAATGAAATTCCGGATTGGAATTCATCTCCTCTATCCCCCATCCTAGGAATTCCTTGATAATGACATAAGCCATCTCAGGCGGTATCGCCCCGACTTCTGTGCATATCAGGTCGATGTACTCCCGCGGGGTAATGTCAAACGCAGGGTTCCTCACACTCACATTGGGTAACCCGGCAAGCTTTTCCCTGCCCAGCACCTCGCCGCTGTCGCGCTCTTCTATTTCCACAAGCTCACCAAGAAGTGTCCTGGGGCTGAACTTATATGTCTCTGCTGCTATGATCACGTTCTTGCGTGCTTCATGCGCAGCCATTGCATGTTGCGATGTTCCAATCTTGTTGATGACAGAGCCATTCACCGTTACTGCATCCGCGCCCATGACCACAAGGTCTACTTCTTTCATGAAATAACGCACGGCAGAATCAACTATCAGCGAGGTCTTTATACCGAGACTATCAAGCTGCTTTATAGTCAACAGTCCCTGCAGCCTGGGTCTTGATTCTGTAGCAATGACCGTGATCTCCTTTCCCTGCGCATGTGCTTCTGCCATGATAGAAATCGCTGCGGATGAATTGCAGTGAGTCATGATGGTATCCCCGTCACGCACTCGCCTGGCTCCGATCTCGCCAATTCTTTTCACGGCATTCTCAGAACCAGCTATGAATCCATCAGCCAATCTCTTGATGTCGACCTTTGCTTCATCCACGGTCGCACCTTTATAACGCATCACAGCCCTTACTGCATTCGGAAGTGAGACCGCAGTCGGGCGCGTGCCTACAAGCATTTCAGCCGCGAACTTCATCTTCTTGTTGAAGTCATCAATATCGTCATTTGCAATTCTCTGTGAATATTCCAGCAGTTCCCCGGCTGCATCCCGAGCTATTCGACCTGCACCGCGTATCTCCATTGACTTTATTTTTCTTGCGGTTTCCTTAAGCTGTTTCATCCTCAATTCTCCGGAATATTAGATCCATATTTATGTTCTTTTCCACAAACTTTGCAAGTTCCTCGATGCCATCGCCTTCATCACTGCTTCTAAATATCATACCTCTGCGCTTATATAAATAACCCAGAAAAGCATCCCTGATATTCTTGTTCTCGAACAAACCGTGCAGATAAGTTCCGATAATAAGTCCATTAGAACTCACACAATCGTCGTCCCCAAAAGCAGGCCCAACCCCTCCGTTTTTCACATCGATCAGGGTTTCACCCATATGTATCTCATATCCTTTTACTTTTTCATTTTTTATCTGCCCCAGAATAGCACCATCTCCGGTTACTGTTTTCTCCACCTGCTCGGTCTTTTTCTTATATTCGCAAAATCGCGTGGATACATTTAGAAGACCAAGACCCTTTACTGAGATTGCGCCGCCTGTCCCTTCTATCCCGCTATCTATTATCTCTTCTCCCAGCATCTGGTATCCCCCGCATATCCCGATTATGGGCGTCCTCTTTTCTGCTTCTGCTATTATTTTCATATCCATTCCTCCTTTCAGGTCATTGAGGTCATCCATGGTGTTTTTTGTTCCTGGAAGGATAATAGCATCGTATCCAAGAAGGTCATCCACAATATCTATGTACCTTATATCAGCGTATTTTTCAAGAGGTTCAAAATCGGTGAAGTTGGATATGTGCGGTAATCTCACAACTGCGATCCTGACAGGATGATTATTACAGGTCTTGTCTTTAATTGAGACAGAATCCTCAGATGGTATTTTTATGTCAGTATAAGGCATAATCCCTAGCACAGGGAGCCCTGTGAGTTCTTCAAGCTGCTTTATCCCTGGCATAAGCAGATCCATATCTCCCCTGAATTTATTAATGATTATCCCGAAAACTAGAGACCTTATGTCCTCAGGAAGAAGTGCAAGCGTCCCGTATATACTTGCGAACACGCCGCCTCGTTCAATGTCTCCTACAAGTATAATATGGGGTTTAACAGCCCTTGCCATACCGATATTTACGATATCGCGGTGGTACAGGTTTATCTCGGCTGCTCCTCCAGCCCCTTCGATCACTATTAGCTCGTACTGTGATGAAAGCCGGTCATAAGCCCCTTTTACTATCCCCATCATTTCATCGATCGAATCATAATAATCCCCTGCTTTTTTGTCTGCATGCGGTTTTCCAAGTATCACCACCTGTGATATATGGTCCCCCTTTGGTTTCAACAACACTGGATTCATGTCAGCAGTAGGCTCAACACCTGCTGCTTTTGCCTGTATCGCCTGCGCGATACCAATTTCTTTCCCGTCCGTCGTTATCCATGAGTTGAGGCTCATGTTCTGCGCCTTGAAGGGTGCAACGCTGTATTTTCGGGATAGACACCTGCACAGCGCAGTAACAAGCATGCTTTTTCCAGTGTGAGAACTTGTTCCGAAAACCATCAGGTTCTTTGTCATGTATTTTCCCTCAGCCGCCTGTCCGTGATATAACCGAGAGCGTTTTTCGGCATTTCTATTCTGTCTTATCCACCCTTGTCACGCGCAGCAGTGCATTGACCGGGACGCCCTGGATGTCTTCGATGCCTTTTTTATCCACAAGTACTGCGATGGAAATCGGTTTTCCTCCGGCTCCCTCAATAACGACCACAGCTTCTGAAAGCGTTGTTCCCGTAGTTACAACATCATCTATTATGACGCAGTTCTTTCCTTCCACCTGCGCAAAATTCTGGCTGATAGTGCCTCCTGTTTCCTTTGAACCAGGCTCCCAGCGCTGCTTATTGGGATGGTAGGTCGCAAATTCGCATCCGAGTTCGTCTGCGACAAGGTTCGCAAGAGGTATTCCAGAAAGCGCAACGCCAATCACTACATCCACGTCCTGTTCTGCATCAAGACCATCAAAGATCATGTCTATCAAAGCGCCTGCAATGAACCTCTGCCTGTTCGAACTTTTTCCGATGTTGCTCCAGTCGATGTAGATATCCTTTGGAGCCTGCGAGATGTCTCTTTTTTTTGCATGTACCAGAAGCCATGTTGCAGTTTCACGCGAAACATTTAATTCATCTGCGATCTGACCTGCAGATAGTCCGCCGGTCTGAAGCTCAACTGCTTTCTGGATAAGTTCATCGATTGTTTTCATGATAATCACCGGGTTGTATGGACTAATAATATTACTTTTTCATGTATATAACAGGTTGTCTTTTTCAGCCGATATAGCTGGTGCTGCCCCTGTCGAATCCCGGAACAAGCTCCATTCTCATATCATCAGGCTGCCATGCAGCGCCGGGGTAGACAAGATTATGGAAGAAATGCGTGGTATCCTTTGCTATTCCTGTGGCAAGATGCTCATCTCCAAATACATCTCTTGTTATCTCAAGCACCATCTTCCTGACCCCGCTTTCGTCAAGGTACCCAAGTGTATGCAGGTACTCATGCAGCAGGACGTGGAAGATGTAGGGTTTGTATATCTCAGGTCTTGTTTCCTTGATCCTCTCAAGCGGAATTTTGTTCATCACGATAACATTGCTGCCGACCGGGTAGAAGGCTCCGAAAAATCCCTGCGGATGGTTCCCCAGGTTAGCCAGTCCGAGCATCAAACCGCCACGGCTCTTTCTCCTGCTCTCCCATACTGCTGCTTTCACGACCTCGAAGATGTCGGCGAGGGTCTTTGCGGTTTCAAGGTGGGTGTGAAAGGATGTTCCTGTATGGAGTTTTTCTGTTTCGGTATTTCCCGTTTTGACTTTTTCTAGATTATTCGTCATGTTACGAACATAAGTATATGGTTCATAATTAAATAACTTTTGGTGGTAGTTTTTATACTTGATGTGATATTATAGCGAATTTTTCCCCACGCTCTTCCTCCTTTTCTTCATCTGCGATCCGCACACAGGGCACTCATCCCCCTGCGGGAACCGCCTCTTGCACCCGATGCACTGCTTCTCCCAGATGAGCACATCCTTTATCTTCCTCTGCCCGGCGGGCATGACCCTGATCCCAAGCCGCAGTGCGGTGTTCTGCACCGCGAAATCATCAGTCACAAGCACTGTATCCTCCCGTTCTGAATATTCCAGTGCCTTGGCAAGGATATCTATGTCTGTGCCAGAAAGCTCCTCGCTGTCCCGCGTGATGCCGGCTTTTGTCCTTACCTTCGTTTTGAAACTCGGAAGTGGAGGCTCGACCCTCACGTTCATCAATTCCATCGTTGTCCTGGAATTCTCGTCGCGCAGTTCTTCTACAACAGAGGGAACGGTTACGATGCTTCCCTCCAGGCGTTTTCGGATGATAAAAAGAGAAGCGTCTGCGATATGGATCATTCTCGAATTCCTGATCGGTATCGGAGACGCAAATACAATTTAATAAATCTGCGTTTATCTGCGTTCATCTGCGGTTTTTATTTCGTTATGACAACAAATCTTTTACTTAGAGTCAATCTCATTCCCGTACGCAGTTCTCGGCGTCACTGCTGCTGCAATTGCCGCGGCTATCAGCGCCTTGTAAACATCAACACCTATGAACGGAAGCGCTCCAAGCTCTATTGCTTTTTGAGCATTTACATGCAGAACAAGTGAAAGCTGGACAACTCCGAAAAGGTAGATCAGCACGATCCCGAGTAACATGATGCTGAAAAGAACTATGAAACTCCGGCATCTTACATACCTGTCAGTGAACCAGCCTATTACCAGTGCGGCTGCAATGAATCCAACGATATACCCGCTTGTTACCCCGCTCAACACATCCATTCCGCCTTTCAGACCGTTGAACCACGGGAGACCTGCTGCACCAATACCAGCATATAGACCCTGACTCAATCCGCCGTACCATTTCCCGAGGATGACACCTGAGAGAAGGACGGCAAAGACCTGACCCGTGACCGGTACGGGAGTGTATGGGAGATAGAACCTGACCTGGGCAAGAAGTCCGGTCAGGCACGCAAAGCCAAAAGCGAGCGCAACTTTGTTCGCAAACGTGGACTCAAACCGCCATTTAAAAAAATTATGCTTTACAGATTCGTATCTTATGATAATATTTTTTATTTCGTTGTTGAATTCTGACATGGGCTCACCTGCTGTAAACCATTTTTTCCACTAAGGTTTACAATACATATAAACATTATCGGGGTTGCATATAAATACTAAAAGCTTAATAATAACTGATGGGAGAAAACATGGAACTGATAATAGTGAAAATTGAAGCCCCGCAGGAGACAAACCTTATACTCGGGCAAACGCATTTCATCAAAAGCGTAGAAGACCTGTACGAAGCGCTTATCACATCTGTCCCGGGCATCAAGTTCGGACTGGCGTTCTGTGAGGCTTCAGCGAATTGTCTTGTCAGAAGCGATGGCAACGATGAAGAACTCAAAAAAGCCGCACAGGATAATGCGTTTGCCATCGGAGCAGGTCACAGCTTCCTTATATTCATGAGAAATGCTTTTCCCATAAATGTCCTGAACGCGATAAAGAACGTGCCGGAGGTCTGCAATATTTTCTGCGCCACTGCGAACCCGGTAGAAGTTATCATTGCAGAAACTGCACAGGGCAGGGGTATACTTGGTGTGATAGACGGCGAGGGCCCGAAAGGGATAGAGACCGCCAAAGATGCTGATGAGCGGAAAAAATTCCTTCGCACAATAGGATACAAGAAATAATGGGAACAGATCACATAAGGGTAAGGGTGCCTGCGACCTCTGCGAACCTTGGTGCGGGATTTGACGTATTCGGTATAGCTCTTGAATCACCGGCAGATATTATTGAGGTAAAAAAAAGTGAAAGAATTGAGATCGAGGTTATAGGAGCAGGCAGAGAGCACATACCCACTGACCCGCGACGGAACACTGCCGGCATCGTTGCTTCCAGTCTTGAAAAGCCCGTAAAGATCATAATACACAGAGCCATCCCGTTATCAAGCGGGCTGGGAAGCAGCGCCGCGCCCGCAGCAGGTGTAGCGGTCGCATTGAACATGATGTTTGACCTTGGTCTATCCCGGGAGGAACTTGTGCGGTTGGCGGCGCAAGGAGAAAAGGCAGCATCAGGTGTTCAGCATGCGGATAACGTGGCGCCTGCTATCTGCGGCGGTTTCGTGATAGTGCATAAAGACAGAGTGATCTCTTTGATGCCAGAGAACATAGGCATAGTTGCAGTTCATCCTGAAATCGTTGTGAGCACGCGGACAGCACGTGCGCTCCTGCCTAAAAAGATGTGGCTTGGCGATGTTTCCTTTAATACAGCAAGCGCGGCGTCTATGGTCGTTGGAATGATGAAAAACGACATTAAGCTCATTGGAGAGAGTATGGAGAACAGGGGGATAGAGCAAGTGCGTTCAAGGCTTATTAGAGGCTATCCACAGGTCAGAAAAAGCGCAATAGATGCTGGAGCTGCCGGAGTTACGATCAGCGGTTCAGGTCCAACGATGATCGCGGTTTGCAGGATGGATGAAAGAGAGAATATAGCACAGGCTATGATTCAGGCGTTCAGGGATAATCAGGTAAAGAGCGAGGCTTTCATAACCACAATAGGAAAGGGCGCTGAAATATTACAAAAGCAGATATGAAAAATATAATCAAAAATAAAAACTTAAAAAAAATAGATATTAAAGTTTAAAATTAGTATCTCTTTGGTTTATGTTTCTGGTAGCATTCCCTGCAATATACCGGTCTGTCACCGGATGGCTGGAAAGGTACTTCAGTTTCCTGACCGCAGTCAGCACAGGTTGCCTTGTGCATTTCTCTTGGTCCGCCGAAACCGCCGCCGCCTCTTCCGCCTCGGAAGCCGCCTCTTCTATCGTCGCCCATATTTATTTCTCCGTAGGTTCTTTTATTTACTTGCTCGCATTACTGCGAACGAACTATTCATTAAATGGAATTCAATATCTCTTTGGTTTATGTTTCTGGTAGCATTCCCTGCAATATACCGGTCTGTCACCGGATGGCTGGAAAGGTACTTCAGTTTCCTGACCGCAGTCAGCACATGTTGCCTTGTGCATTTCTCTTGGTCCGCCAAAACTGCCGCCGCCTCTTCCGCCTCGGAAGCCGCCTCTTCTATCGTCGCCCATATTTATTTCTCCGTAGGATCTTTTATTTACTTGCTCGCATTACTGCGAACGAACTATTCATTAAATGGAATTTAATATCTCTTTGGTTTATGTTTCTGGTAGCATTCCCTGCAATATACCGGTCTGTCACCGGATGGCTGGAAAGGTACTTCAGTTTCCTGACCACAATCTGCACATGTTGCCTTGTGCATTTCTCTTGGTCCGCCAAAACTGCCGCCGCCTCTTCCGCCTCGGAAGCCGCCTCTTCTATCGTCGCCCATATTTATTTCTCCGT
>JAJRAP010000098.1 GCA_028679855.1 Candidatus Methanoperedens sp. | reverse complement strand
GAAGGTAATAGAATTCCTTAAAGAATTCAACGCTGAGTATTATGTGAGGGATGTAATCCTGTTGACTGAAGACGAGGAGTCGTTAAAGGGGGGCCAAACTTAATATTTTTGTCCCAAAGCCTTGATACTGAAAAAATTTAAATAATATTAAATAAGAAGTAGGCTGCCGTTTATCTATAAAGGAGGAAAAATGAGACAAATAGCAATATATGGAAAAGGTGGAATCGGTAAGTCCACAACTACGCAAAATCTTACCGCAGCGCTTGCTTCTATTGGAAAGCGCGTGATGCAGATAGGTTGTGATCCCAAGGCAGACTCCACAAGGATGCTCCTCTGGGGAAAAGTGCAGGCAACTGTGCTTGATACTATGCGTGACAACGGCCAGGGGGGTGTAACTCTTGATGCTGTACAGCATACAGGTTATGGCGGAATAAAGTGCGTCGAGGCAGGAGGTCCTGAGCCTGGCGTTGGATGCGCAGGAAGAGGAGTTATTACTGCAATAAAACTCCTGGAGGAACTGGGTGCTTACAATGAGGACTTTGATTTCGTCTTCTACGACGTGCTCGGAGACGTAGTGTGCGGCGGCTTTGCCATGCCCATACGTGAAGGTTATGCCAAGGAGATATACATCGTGGCAAGCGGGGAACTCATGGCACTTTATGCGGCCAATAATATCTGCAAGGGCATTGTGAGATTCGCAGAGAACGGCGATGCGCGCCTGGGAGGCATAATATGCAATTCACGCAACGTGGACAATGAACTTGAACTTCTCACTGAATTCTCAAAAAAGATAGGTTCACATTTGATACAGTTCGTACCACGAGACAATATGGTCCAGCGTGCAGAGATCAACCGGAAGACTGTCATAGACTTTGACCCCACATGCAAGCAGGCTGAGGTTTACAGGTCGCTTGCCAAAAACATCATAGAGAACACGAAATTCGTGATACCAAAGCCCATGGCAATGCAGGAGCTTGAGAACGTGATGGTTGAATTCGGTATTGTGGAGAGGTAAGAACATGAAGATGATACGTGCAATAATCAGGCCAAACAAGGAAGAGAAAGTTGTTGAACACCTGGAAAAAGAAAGGTTTATTTCCCTCACAAAAATGAACGTGTTCGGGCGCGGCAAGCAGAAGGGAATCAGGGTAGGTACTGTGTGTTACGATGAACTGCCCAAGGTCATGCTGATGCTGGTCGTGGAAGATGAGGAAGTAACAAAGGCAGTGAATGTTATCCAGAACAGCGCGCGGACAGGTAACATAGGGGACGGCAAGATCTTCGTGACCGATGTTTCAGAGGCTTACACTGTGAGGACAGGAGAAACCGGATTATAGGTGAGATCATGAAGGAAGTTATCGCCATAATACGAAGACACAATTTGCAGGAGACAAAAGCAGGTCTCCTGGGAATAGGGGTCCCGGCACTCACAATGGTAAGCGTGGAAGGACGAGGCAAACAGAAAGGACTGCCTGGCTGGAATTATGAACTTGATCCCGCATTAATGGAGCTGGAGGAGAAAAATACCGGCGTGAGCATGTGCTTTATCCCAAAAAGGATGATTTCAACAGTGGTCGAGGATGAGGATGTCCCGAAAGTGGTTGAGACCATAATTAGAACCAATCAGAGCGGGCATATTGGAGATGGTAAGATTTTCGTGTGCTCTGTGGAAGATGCAGTGAGAGTGAGAACGGGAGAAAGTGGAGAACAGGCGATCAAATAGAAACCGCAGATAAAGGCGCCCAGAGTCACGCCTCTGGAGGGCGTGTCCACGTCGACTGTCACGCCAGTCGATTGCGTGCACACGTATGCCAGCGCACTGGCATACGTGGACGGGCGTCCTCAAGGGGCGCAACCCTTGACGTATGCCCTGCAGGGCATACGTGGGTGTGGAGTCGAGAATGCGCAGGGTTTCGGCATGATGAACGCAGATGTTAACACCGAACTGTTACGAACTCGATACGAACTCAGATTATATTGAGTTCGTTTTGAGTTTGTTTTGAGTTCGTTGTTAATCTTTGCGCCCATTGCGGACTTTGCGGTGAAATCAATTGCAGTATTACAAAAAAATAAGAGAATTATAACGGAGAAAAAAATGACAACAATATTACCGGAATGCGACATCCCAATACCGCAGCGTAAGCCGCATATCGTATGCCATGATCCTGAAAACATGGTCTTGCCCATGTGCAATGTCCAGACAGTTCCAGGAGACATGACCGAGCGCGGCTGCACGTTCTCAGGCTGCAGGGGTGTAGTAGGAGGTCCTGTGAAGGATGTTATCCACTTAGTGCATGGACCAATAGGCTGCGCCTACTATACCTGGGGAACGAGAAGAAACCTGTCAGATACAAAGCTGCACAGGAAGTACTGCTTCAGTACAGACCTGACCGAAGACAGCGTGGTATTCGGGGGCGCAAAAAAGCTATATAACTCCATACTTGAATCGCATGAGCTTTTCCCGGAAGGCAAGGCAGTGTTCGTGTATTCCACATGCGTGGTCGGGCTGATAGGTGACGATACCGAAGCGATATGCAAGCAGGCCCAGGAGAAAACTGGAATACCTGTGGTACCGTTCCACTGCGAAGGTTTCAGGGGTGTGAGCCAGTCACTTGGTCATCACATCGCCAACAGAACAATCTTTGAAAAAGTAGTGGGAACAAAAGAGCCTGAAGTTACCACGCCCTACGACATGTGCATAATAGGCGAGTTCAATATCGATGGTGATGCATGGATTATAAGACCCCTCTTTGAAAGAATGGGCGTTAGAGTGCTTACCATATTCACAGGAAATTCGCCTTACTGCGATTTACCTGTGATGCATCGAGCAAAGCTGAATATAGTTCAATGCCAGCGCTCTTCCACATATATTGCCAAGATGATTCAGGACAAGTACAGCATACCCTATATCAATGTGTCCTTATTCGGCATGAAGCAGACAGCGGAGGGGCTTCGCGATGTGGGTAAGTTCTTCCACCTTGAAGAGAATGCAGAAAAGGTCATTGCTGAAGAGCTTGCGAAGTACCAGCCCGGTATAGATCACTACAGAAAGAGGCTTGAGGGCAAGAAGTGTTTCATTTATCAGGGAGGTCCGCGCGCCTGGCACTGGATGAGACCAATGCAGGAGCTGGGCATCGAGACCATCCTGACAGCGACTACGTTCGGTCATAAGGACGACTATGAGAAAATAATGGAAAAGGCAAAGCCCGGGCATATTTGCATAGACAATCCAAATGCCCTTGAGATAGAAGAATATCTGGTCAAGCTCAAGCCTGATTTCTTTATTGGGGGGTTGAAGGAGAAATACCTGACGTACAAGCTTGGCATTCCCTTTATCAACGGTCATTCTTATGAAGAGGGCCCTTATGCGGGATTTGAGGGATTCGTGAATTTTGCAAGGGACATCGATGTTGCGGTAAACAGCCCGGTGTGGAAGTTCATAAACCAACCCTTGAAGGTGAAGTAAATGGCAAGAAGCGTAGTAATCAACCCTCCCAAGATGTGCCAGCCTATGGGCGCCATACTCGCCTACATGGGAGTTCACGGATGCGTTCCGCTGGTGCATGGTTCTCAGGGATGCAGCACGTATCCACGCTACAATATCGCACGGTATTTCAGGGAATCTGCCGAGGTGGCAGCTTCGTCGCTTGGCGAGGATGCTGCCGTGTACGGTGGAGCTAAGAACCTGACCGAAGCGATAAAGAACATCAAGTCCAGACTGAACCCGGCTGCCATTGGTATCTGTACCACATGCATGAGCGAGACCATAGGCGACGATGTGAAACTGATAGCAAAGAAGGCGCTGACCGATGATACTATGAAAATATTCCCCGCGTCCACGCCAAGCTATGTTGGCACGCATCTCACAGGATATGATAATGCCCTGCGGATGCTTGTGGAAACACTGGATGTAAAGGGTAAGCCAAATAACAAGATAAACATCATCACGGGAATAATCAATCCCGGCGATATCAGGGAAATAAAGAACATGCTGCGCTTAATGAATGTGCAGAGCATATTCCTGTCAGATATCTCCGAAACCCTTGATACTCCCATATTGCCTGGCGGGCACAAACCCGTCCTGCCAGACGGGGGAACAAGTCTTTCCGACATAGCAGATTCTGCAAACTCACTGGGCACAATAGCGATATGCAGGACAGCAGGTTCGGCAGCTACGTATCTTAAGAACAAGTTCAACGTGCCTTCTGTGCTTGACGCTGCTCCCATTGGAGTCATCAACACGGACAGGTTTGTACAGAATATCTGCAAGTTAAGTGGCGCTCCGATCCCGGAAGAGATAATCAGGGAGCGCGGGCGACTTATCGACAGCATGGTGGACGTTCATCACTATATGTTCGGGCGCAAAGTCGTGATATTTGGCGACCCTGATCTTGTGTCTGCAATCGTGCGCTTTTGCGCTGAGGCAGGTATGACTCCCACTGTAGCTATGACTGCAACAAAGCAGAAGGACTTCGCGCCAGACATAAAGGCGGTGAACAGCGAATACAGAACTGATACACAGATACTCGAAGGCACTGACCTCTATGAATTCCACGAGGTTGTAAAAACCCATGGAGCAGAGCTGATACTTGGAAATTCCAAGGGCAAGGACATAGCAGACGATGAGGATGTCCCGCTTGTGCGCTTTGGGTTCCCTGTGTACGACCGCGTGGGTGTGTATCGCTATCCAATCATGGGCTACAACGGCTCGATATACCTGCTTGATCAGATGACGAATGCAATTCTGGGGCACAAGTATGACCCCAACAAGCTGCATCAGTGAGGTGAAAATATGGAATACATATCAGGAATAACAAGCTCTGGCGGGAGCTGGACTCCAACCTTTGTGGTGAGAAGCAACATCAACGACTGCGGATGCTGCGGAAAATGCTTCAAGATATGCGGCAGAGGGGTGTTTGAGTACATCGACCATCCCAACAGCGATGACCTCTGCGGCGCCAAGGTAATGACGGTGGCGCATCCTGAGAACTGCATAGGCTGCGGCGCATGCGCCAGAGGATGCCCCAAGAAGAACATAGTGTGCGAGCCGAAGGTCAGGGTTGGGTGAAAGGTAAAAACCGCAGATGAACGCAGATTATACCGCATGGGAGGGAATCTTAAGCCTTCCCTGTGTGCTTTGCGCCCTTTGCGTTCTTTGCGGAGATTAAAACAAAAGAGGTTACGAAAATATGTCCAAAATAAGCCACATCCTCCTGAAAAATCCAATCATAGTTCCCGGAGGGACAACGCTTAGCAAGGCTGCACAGCTCATGAAGAAAAATAAAATTGCAAGCGTGCTGGTCAGTAAAAATGGCAGGATTGCTGGCATTATCTCAGTGGAGGATATTAGGAGCATGGTGGCTGCTGAAGCCAGTGTGGATATTGCAGTAGATGAAGTAATGCACTCACCTGAGCTGAGTATTGGTTCAGATAAATGGCTTACAGACGCCATTGCGATGTTCGAGCGCTGCAATGTTTCCCACATAGCAGTGATAGAAAACGGAGAGAGAATAGGCATTATCAGGGCTGATGATATACTGCATACATACAGGTTTGATGGTCAGGCAATACGTTAGGAAAAATTATGAGAATTCATTCCCTGGAGCATGAACCCTTTGAAGGTTTATCAAATATAGAAGTATGGGCAAAGAACAGGGGTCACCGCATTTCAAGAACATTACTCTTCAATAACGAAGAACTCCCTGATATCAATGACTTCGACTGGCTGGTCATCATGGGCGGATCAATGAATATCTATAAGGAAGTAAAATATCCCTGGCTCAGGGAAGAGAAGAATTTTATCACTGAAGCTATTGCGAGCAAGAAAATCGTCCTGGGAGTATGCCTCGGTTCTCAATTGATTGCGGATGTCCTTGGCGGCAGGGCCAACAAGAATAGATTTAGGGAAATCGGGTGGTTTCCTGTCTCATTAACCAGAGAAGCAAGGAAATCTTCTATTTTCAGCAACCTTCCCGACATATTTACCGCTTTCCACTGGCATGGCGATACATTCAAAATACCGCCCGGTGCTTTAAGAATTGCAGAAAGTGAGGGATGCGCAAACCAGGCATTTGAATATGGACGTGTGATAGGATTGCAGTTCCATCATGAATATTCTGTTGATAGCATCAATCTCATGTTCCAGAACTGCGGCGATGAACTCGTGGATGGGAAGTATATACAGAAGCCAGATGAAATCGTATCACAGATTAGCAACGTGTTTGAAATACAAAAACTATTGAATTTGCTGCTGGACAATATTGAAAGAGAGTTCGGCGAGTAGTAATTAATTAAGTATGGACTACATCATTCTTCTTTCCATCTTTATCTTTGTAGCAGGACTGCTCTACTCTTCGGTAGGTCATGCCGGTGCTTCCGGATATCTGGCGGCAATGGCGCTCTTCGGGCTTGCGCCTGAAGTGATGAAGCCCACTGCCTTAGTACTGAACGTTCTTGTCGCGCTGATAGCCACTGCGCAATTCTATCGGATGGGCTTCTTTTCATGGTCTGTCTTCCTGCCATTTGCCGTGAGTTCTATTCCGT
>JAJRAP010000097.1 GCA_028679855.1 Candidatus Methanoperedens sp. | reverse complement strand
GGCAATCTGATTGTGGGCAGGGTATGTGTAAAGATAAAGTTATATATATGTTTAATTAGATAAATTTGTTTGAAAAAGCTCATGCATAGACATAAATTTACCTTTTAACATAAGATGCCTGTGAAAAAAATCGGGATAACAGCACTTGTTCCCCCGGAACTTATATTTGCATGCGGCACAGAGCCGTTCGATGTCAATAATGTCATACCTGCGTCAAGAAAATACCAGGGAAACAAGCTGTGCGCATGGACAGCCATCTGGAAAGAAATGCTAGTCAAAAAAGAAATAAAAGTTGATTCTCTTATCGTGGTAGCGGGAGGGGACTGCCACAATGCCCTTGTGGACGGGCAGAAAGCTGCAATGAGCGGGATACCCACTCACTTTTTCTTTTATCCTTTCGACGGGGGATCGGCGTATATGGAGTCACAGTTGCACAGGCTTTCTGACTTTCTCGGCGGGATCAAATACCCTGAAAAATTCAAGGAGATAAGGGAACTGAAAAAGCAGGGGCAAATATTAGATAAAAAAAGATGCTGCGGTAAGCTCTCATCAGGTGAAGCGTTCAGGATATTGATATCTTTCAGTGACCTTGCAGGTGACCTTGCAGGCTTTTCCAGAATGACATCAACTCTGGAAGAAATAAATATTGATCTCATGAACAGGATCGCGCTGATAGGAGTGCCTCCGATATATCATGATTTTCATGAAGTTGCACATTCACTGGGGCTGCATATCGTGTTCGATGAGCTCCCGTATGAGTTCATACGACATGGGGGAACAACTATTCAGGAAATGGCGCATGATTATTGCGGTTATACTTTTGCAAGACCTCTTGAGTTCAGGATAGATTTCCTTAAAAAAGAACTTGAAATGCGAAAAGTGGACGGAGTGATACATTATACACAATTTGCCTGCCACCATATGCTCGAGGACGAAATCATGAGAGAAAAACTTGATTATCCCATGCTGACCATCCAGGGAGACCTGCCTGGAAATACCCCGCAGCAGATAAAACTGCGGCTTGAAGCCTTCAGGGAGATGCTTGACAGACTATGATCAAACTTTACGAAAGTTTGATCAAAATAAGGGGTATGCTATGCATACCCCTGTGCCTGGGGAGCGTCGGTTTATGATAGGACTTGATGTGGGAAGTACCGCTGCCAAAATGGTATGGATAGAAAGCGGGGATATTAAATTCCGTATAACCTCAACCCACAACTGGAAAGAGCTTGTGGAAGGGTTAGATGGTGAGGAAATAATTTCAACAGGATATTTCAGGAACTCTGTTCCCCACCGCGCATCGCTCACAGAATTAACTGCTGCAATTTATGGTGTCAGGCATTATTTCCCGAATGCAGAGGTCATAGTGGATATCGGGGGACAGGATACAAAGGTTATCGATGTCAGGAGCAACAACTTTATCATAAACGACAAATGCAGCGCCGGAACTGGTGCTTTTCTTGAGTTCGTGGCAAATTATTTCAGGATCGAGCTGCATGAACTTGGCTCATTGCATGCGATGGCAGATCGCATCCCTGATATTAACCACACCTGCGGGGTATTTGCACTTTCAGAGATGATATCGCAGCTTGTGGGAGGTTATTCAAAAGAGGAAGTGATAGCCGGAATGCATTTTGCATTTGCTCGCAGGATTTCTTATATGATACCTCAGTCGCGGTCAATAGTCCTGATAGGCGGAACTGTGAAAAATGAAGGGCTGGTCGCTGCCCTGAGGAGTGTGCTTCAACAAGATGTTCTTATACCTGACGAGCCTCAGATAATTAATGCGCTTGGAGCTTTGAAATATTTTTCCTAATATATCTTTATCGAACCCTTGGCGTATGTTACGGGATTTATGCTCGGATCATTGTTGGGGATGATCACCGTAAAATCATAAGTCCCTCTATTATTGAATTTTATAACTATCATTCCTGATGTGCCAAGTACCTTTTCATACGAGCCCATTATGAATTTCGGCTTCTCCTGATAATCGGGATAATTGACCACTTTGATCAATACGGTTTCTCCTGGACGCATCGAAACATCATCAGGCATTGCCTTCCAGTTCACAAGCTCTATAGTCTGTGCTGGTTTATCTTTTTCCGGGTCAAAGATCTTGACTTCAAAATCAGGCACCGGGGTGGATGTTGGTGCTGAGGTTGTGGATGTGGGGGACACTTCTACGATCGTTTCAACAACTTTTGGTACTTCTTTTGGAACTTCTATAGTGTTATTTATATACCTGATCTCAGTTTCCGGCTGGTGCATCATATAACCTATTACAAGTCCGATGACGAAGAAAAGTATGATCAGCGAATAGAATGTCCTTTCTTTTGATTCCATAATCTTGACTCCACAACCTATATTCAATTCTTTAATGAGTTAAATACATTTCGGGAATCACAGGTTATTAATATGATTACTCAGTAGAAAGGTGCGGATATTCATGATACGAACTCACTATTCTACACAGGTAACTTCTGAAATGAACGGAACAAGTGTCACAATATGCGGCTGGGCGCATGAGATCCGTGACCTTGGCGGTATTACTTTCCTGGTAGTAAGGGACAGGGAAGGCATGGTACAGGTAACGCTTTTTAAAAAGGCAATAGATAAAAACGTACTTGAAGTTGTGCGGAACTTAAGCCGGGAATCGGTCGTGGCTGTTACAGGGACTGTGAAAAAGGAAGCAAAAGCTCCAAACGGATATGAACTTGTCCCGACTCAGGTAACCGTACTTGGAAAAGCCGACTCGCCATTACCAATGGACACTACAGGCAAGGTGGATGCAGACCTTGATACCAGGCTTGACGCAAGGTTCATGGACGTGAGGCGCCCGCGCACGCAGGCCATATTCAGGATAAGGCACCTGATGCAAAAAAGTATCCGGGAATTCCTTGATATGGAAGGTTTTATTGAAATAACCACGCCAAAAGTAGTCGCAACTGCCACAGAGGGCGGCACCGCCCTTTTCCCGATAACGTATTTTGAACGCGAAGCTTTTCTTAACCAGAGCCCGCAGCTCTTTAAGCAGTTGATGATGTCAGGCGGACTTGACCGCGTATTCGAGATCGGACCGATATTCAGGGCTGAAGAGCATGATACCAGAAAACACCTGAACGAGGCGACATCCATCGACATTGAGGCAAGTTACCTTGACAATGAGGACGTAATGGTAATACTTGAGAACCTCATAAAACATGTATATTCTACCGTTGCTGAAAAAGGTACAAAATACCTTGAAACGCTGGGGGTAGAACTCACAATACCCGAGACGCCCTTCAAGCGCATCACATACGATGAAGCGATAAGCATCGCCCGTGACTGCGGTGAAACGATAGAATGGGGGGACGACCTATCCACAGAATCCGAACACTCCATCGGGAAAAGTATAGGAGAGCACTATTTTATCACTGACTGGCCAACGAAGATTAAACCATTCTATGCTATGCCATACGAAGATAAACCTGAGATCTGCCGGGCATTTGACATGATGCACCCGCGCATGGAATTGTCCTCCGGGGCTCAGCGCGTGCATTCGTATGAATTGCTAAAGCAGAGGATTGCGGATCAGGGTCTGAACCCTGATGGATTTGAATTCTATCTCAAGGCTTTCAGGTACGGCATGCCCCCGCATTCAGGATGGGGTGTGGGCGCTGAGAGGCTTCTCATGACGATGCTGGGAATTGAGAACATACGCGAAGTAGTACTGTTCCCAAGGGACAGAAAGCGGCTGTCCCCATAAATTATTTAACTTAATAAGATATGTGTAATGTGCAAAAAGTCATGAGAGATCAAAACTTATTTGACTGTTTTTGCCGTTAACAGGACGAGGGATACAGATGAGTAGTGAAAGGGATATTATAATTGAGAGGCTCGAGCAGAAGCTGGCTGCAAAGGATAGAGAGTTCGAACAGATGCAGAAGTCGCTACGTGAGACCATTATCGAAGAAATTGAAAAGAGATTTTCCGATAAACTGAAGTATTCGGTGCTTGAACAGCAAAACGCCAGATCAGATATTGAGAAACAAACCGAAGAACGGATTAACAGGCTTGAGCGGCGTCATGTGGAGCTTAATAGCGCTTATGAAGGGGTTATGAAGGAACTGCTTGACCAGAAATCAATAATACAGGAGCTCAAACCTAAAAAAATTGGAAGAGACGAACCAGGCGCAAAAGCTGAGACAAGATCAAAGGATGAACTCATGTCAGCAGCATATAAAATGCATGATAAGCAGAAGGAAGAGGTAAAACCCAAAGAAGATGTAAAACAGCCGGAGAAGCCAAAACCAAAAGGTGAATACATAGTTGCTGGTAATTATGTACCCAAAGATAAAAGAAAGCAGCAGGTCATCATAGAAGCAGAAGATAAAGCAGAAGATAAGAAATTGCCTGATAATAAAGCTGAACAAAAACAAGTATTAAATAAATCAATGTTCAAGAGGAGTGAAAGGGTGAATGAAGGAGTTGAAATATATGAAAACCCTAAAAGAGGCAGATAGTGCACATAAAAGAGATTGAACTTCAGAATTTCAAATCTTTCGGTAAAAAAGTAAAAATCCCTTTCTTTGATGATTTCACTACCATTTCCGGTCCAAACGGAAGTGGTAAATCCAATATAATTGATAGTATCCTCTTTTGCCTTGGACTTTCGAATTCAAGGATAATGAGGGCAGAGAAACTTACAGACCTTATTTTTAATTCAGATAGCGGAAGAAAGAATTTTGCCCAGGTGACAATTCGCTTTGATAACTCTGACCGCGAGATGCCTGTGGATTCTGATGAGATAGTGATCACCCGCAAACTCAGGCAGACAGAATCCGGATATTACAGTTACTATTATTTCAACGATACGCCGGTAAGTTTAACCGACGTCCATAATCATCTATCAAGAGCCAGGATAACCCCTGATGCTTATAATGTTGTGATGCAGGGTGACGTCACCCGCATCATAGAGATGACGCCAACAGAAAGGCGAAAGATCATCGATGAGATTGCAGGCGTTGCGGAATTCGACGAAAAGAAAGATCAGGCTATTAGTGAACTTGAAATAGTCAGGGAACGGGTCGAACGGGTGGATATCATCCTGGGCGAGGTTGATGAACAGCTTGCACGGCTCCAGCAGGAACGCGACCAGGCTCTGAAATACCAGTCGCTGCGGGATGAGAAGCGTAAGTATGAAGGATACGTCCTTCTTGCCAGGCTAAAGGATGCGCGAAGCGAACTGGATAAACTTACAGGTGAACTGCAGGATAAGGAAACTAAAAAACAGGAGCTTGAAAAACATCTGGAAGAACGCAGGCAAAAGCGGAAAGAGATGGAGGACAAACTTGCAGAACTCAATTCAATGATACTTGAGAAAGGGGAGGGTGAGCAGATAGCCCTGAAGAAGGAAATGGAATTCATCAAGGGCGAGATATCGCGCTGCAACAGTACCATAGAGCTTTCTGAAAATGAAATAACTGATATCGAGTCGCAAAGAAGGAAAGCTTTCCTGGATATAGATGCTACCCAGGTAAAAGTGGCCGAATTTTTAGAAAAATTAAAAGAAGAGACTACTAGGAAAGAAACGCTCACAGCAGAATGCGAAGACCGGAAAACACAGCTTCTAATGATACGAAGCAAGATAGCTGAAGTGGATGCGGAATTCGCAGGGACGCGGGACAGGCTTGCAGGGGCAAAACAGGCTCTTGAGACATGCAGGAATGAAAAGAATGAGCTTATGCGGGAAGAGGACAGGCTGCTTGATGCTATCAGGCGCAACTCAACAGAAGTGCGCGATATGGAAATTGAGATCGAGACTTCTCAGTCCAAGATAAGTTCCGCCGGAATTGATGCTGATAATGCGAAAGCGCAGATCGAAGAACTTAACGCGAATAAGCAGATGTACGTAAAGGATTCTTTTGACTTTGAGAGGAACAGGGTGGAAATAAAAAGCGTGGTATCAGACCTTGAAAATACACTGCGCGGGCTGCACCAGGATTATGCCAGGTCTGAGGCACGAATAAAAGCAGCGGCGGAACTTTCCTACAGCGAACCTGTGGAAGCAGTACTTCGCGCAAAGAAGAATAGAGAGCTTCCGGGCATATACGGGACAATAGCAGAACTTGGAAAAGTGGATACAAAATACTCAGTCGCGCTTGAGATAGCAGCAGGGGCGAGGATGCAGTCTGTGGTGGTGGATAATGACGAGGATGCTGCCAGGGCGATAAGATATCTTAAAGACCACCGCTTCGGCAGAGTGACTTTTTTGCCACTTAACAAGATGGAGACCATGCCCCGGATTCAAAAAAAGGGAAAGGAAGGTTATATTGATTATGCCATCAACCTTGTTGATTATGATAAAAAACTGGCGCCTGCGTTCTGGTATGTTTTCCGTGATACGCTGGTAGTTGACGAGCTTAACACAGCCCGACGTCTCATGGGAGGAAAACGGCTGGTCACGCTGGAAGGCGAATTGATCGAGAAAGGGGGTGCGATGACCGGAGGCACGATAAGATCAAAGCTATCTTTTGCAAGTGGAGAAGAGGAGAACCTCAAGAAGGTCGCCGAGCAGATATCTGAATTCGAGGGAAGGCGGAAATCTGCCATGAACAAACTGGAAAAAGTGGAAGATCATATCGCTTCTATCAAGAATGAAGCTGCAAAATTTGATAATGAGATTACAAGGCTCGCGATACAGATGGATGAGATAAAAAGCCGCGACACAAGGCTTTCTGAATTGATAGAGACAAGGAAAAAACAGATAAATGTCCTGGAAGAAGCGCGGGTTGGGATAAAGAAGAACATGGATGAGCTTGAAGATAAAAAACGTGAAAAAGATGAAGAGATAAATTTGTTTTTAGAGAATATCGGGAAGATCGAGGAACTCCTGAAAGGTTCGCAGGTCCCTGAGTTAAGCAGCAAAGCCGCAAAGATAGAAGAAGAGATAGATCGGCTTGAAGGAAGGCAGAGGGATATCGAATCTGTCATTAATGCAATGACATTGGATATGAAGTACGCCGGGACAAGGATAGATGAGATCAAATCCCGCCTCTTAGAGCTTGATAAAAAGAGAGATAGCCACCGAACAAAAATAAATGAACTGAAGAAACGCTTAAAAGAACTGGACAGCGACCTCCATGCCAGGAACCTGAAAGAAAAAGAACTGGGAGGAGAACTGCTTGAACTTCAAAACAGCAGGTCAAAGTTCCAGCAGGAACTGGCATCCATAATAGAAAGGCTTGAGGATATTCAGAGAGTGAGTAATGAGATGGAGAGGAACCTGCTTGCTCTTTATTCTACAAAAGAAGCGCTCACAGAGCAGATAATCGCACTTGATAATGAAATCGCAGAGCGTGGATTGAACCGGGATGAAGAGGTGCCTTCCTCGGAGTCTGTAGCGTCAAGGATCTCGGCGCTTACGCGAGCGATGGAGAAACTTGAACCCGTTAACATGAAGGCTATAGATGAGTACTGTGAAGTGGAGAACAGGCAAAATGACCTGAAGTCGCGCCGTGATATCCTGTCACATGAGAGGGGGGAAATAATGATCAGGATAAAGAAATGCGAGGAAATGAAAAAAGAGGCTTTCATGAACAGCTTCAACGGGGTTAACGAGCAGTTCAAACTGGTGTTCCATGAGTTGTCAGACGGGAGCGGTGAATTGTTCCTTGAAAATCCTGATGAACCCTTCACAGGGGGTATGACCATAAAGGCGCAGCCCTCGGAGAAGACGCTTCAGCGCCTTGAGGCGATGTCAGGAGGCGAAAAAAGCCTGACAGCGCTTTCGCTATTATTTGCGATCCAGCAGTACAGGCCAGCTCCGTTCTATGCGTTCGATGAAATAGACATGTTCCTTGATGGAGTGAATGCAGAGAAGGTGGCAAGACGCATACAGAATGCAGCCTATAATGCGCAGTTCATCGTTGTATCGCTGCGAAAGCCCATGATAGAGGCTGCAAAGAGAACAATAGGCGTGTCGATGCAGGAAAGCAACATATCCAGCGTCACTGGTATACAGATGAACTGAGTGAGATTAATTTCTTCAGATCATTCTATCGTATCGATCACTTCAGTGGCAATTGGAACAAAACTTATAACTTATTACGATTACAAGATGATACTATGGTTGAACCAGGGCGGAATCATGATGTAAAGTCTGAAGTTATGACTGCGATCCTTAACATCAGTAAGAGGCTTGCAAAAGAGAAGAAAGGTGCTCTTTTTGTTATAGCAGACAGCGAGAAGATCACAGGGAACTATCGTCCCCATTACCCCCAGCTTCAGTTCTCAGGCAGCCTCCTCAGCAAAGGGATGGATTCTGTCGTAGAAAAACTCTCCACACTTGATGGCGCAGTTATCTTTACTCCTGATGGCATGTTGTTAGCATACGGCTCAAGGATATTGAAATCCGAAACGCTTTTGGGTTACGGGACAAAGCATGCAGCAGCCAAAGGGATTACTTCTTATGATAAGAGCGCAACGGCTGTACTTGTTTCCGAAGAGAGCGGGTGGATAAAGGTCTTTCAGAAGGGTGAGATCGTACTTGAGACCGATTCTGTGGACATAGAGCCATCTACGCTCGAAAAAATATCAAGTTTTCTCACGAACAAGGACATGGCTCTTCTTGCAAGTGCCGGGATAGCAGCAGCTGCAGGATTTGCTCCGGCTGTGCTGGTAGTGGGCGGAGCGTACATGGTTGTAAAAACAGCGGGTGAAGTAATTTCTTCAACCTTTAAGAAAGAAAAAAACAGATGATATGATACATTTCACCAAACTTCACGGCAACGGGAACGATTTTATTCTCATTGATGAATTCAGGAAAGAGATAATACCTGAAAATAAAAAATCAGCTTTTGCAGTTAAATATTGCGACCGCCGTTTCGGGATAGGTGCTGACGGTGTCCTGTATCTTGAAGTTTCGGATAAAGCAAATATCGGGATGAAGATCTTTAATGCGGACGGCACTGAGGCAGAGATGTGCGGCAATGGCATCCGATGTCTGGTAAAGTACGCGCTCGATAAGGGTTATATAAAAGAGGCAGCCAGAGTGGAAACCCTTGCAGGAGTACTTTCTATAACTTCGCGTGTTGCGGATGGTACCTGGATAACGGTAAATATGGGTATGCCTGAATTTGCGAGGGAAAAGCTTCCCGCAAAAGGGACAGGTGAGTTCATCCAGGTGAGAATGCATGGGTATGAGGTCTCTGCTGTGAATACAGGCGTGCCCCATGCGGTTATTTTTGTGGATTCGCTGGATGACACGTTGCTCGATGATGCCCTGAAGATCCGCCGCGATCATGTGTTCCCGAAAGGGACGAACGTGAATTTTGCACGTGTTGATTCAAAGAACGAGATCACCGTGCGCACGTATGAGCGTGGTGTGGAAGGCGAAACACTAAGCTGCGGCACAGGTTCTGTGGCATGCGTTGCTGTTGCGCGCAGGCTGGGAAAGACCGGAGACAGGGTGAGGGTAAATACAAAGGGCGGGGAACTTGTGATCACCATAAAGGACGATGCTGCCTTTATGGAGGGACAGGTTGAACGGGTTTTTGAAGGTACGATCTAAAGTTAATTTTAATACAATTAAAGCCAATTCTGTTCACATGCCTTGCGAAAAGTTCACAAAGAAATTTGATGATTATAAAAAGATGCGCAGAATGAAAAAACTCTTCGGGACATTCGGCTTTCGCGGCATAGTGAATGAAGGGTTTGACGCAGATAAAGTTAAACGGGTGGGCGCGTCGCTGGCGCTGTGTCTTGGAGAGGGAAAGACCATTGCCATTGGAAAAGACCCCCGCATCTCCTCTGACATGCTTGAAGAGGTACTCATCGACGGGATAACAGAACACGGGTGCAATGCACTTACCCTGGGCATAATCACTCCGAACGCCCTCTCGCTGGAAATAGCACGGCAGGCTGACGCTGGCGTGATGATAACAGCATCGCACAACCCACCAGAATACAATGGCATAAAATGTTTGAGCAAAAGCGGGAGAGGATTCTCTCCTGAAGAAGACCTTGCCATTGAGAATATTTATTTTGGAGACATAATGGCTGCTGCAAAAAAAGGAAAAAAGATGGCAGACAGGAAGGCGGCTGACAGGTACCGCGCCCACATAATCCAGTACGTCCAGAAGCTCTTTCCCGCAAAGCCGATGAAAATCGTTGTGGATGGCGGCGGCGGCTCTGCGTCCACAGTGACCCCGGAGACCCTTGAACGCCTCGGGCATGAAGTAGTGAGGTTCAACTGCAAATACGACGGCATGTTCAGGGAGCGAAATCCCGAACCCACTGATGCGAACCTCGAAAAGCTCAAGAAAATCGTAATATCAGAAAAAGCTGACATGGGCGTGGCGCACGATGGCGACGGCGACAGGACTGCATTCATTGATGAGGACGGCAAATTCATCCAGGGAGATATCAGCGCAGCGATAATCGCAGACCATGTGCTGCGACAATGCAGCGACAAAAAAAAGTTGATTGCCGTGACCATTGCATTCTCCAACATCATAAAAAACGTGGCAGAGTCACTGGGCGCGCAGGTAATATATACGCCAGTAGGCGAACCCTATCTTGCACAGGCAAAACTCATATGCGGCGCCAAGGTGGGACTTGAAGAGCACGGTTCTGTGCTGCTTGAGTGGAGCCGCGAGGGTCCGATGCTGGCTGGAGTGATGGCAGGGATACTGGATAAAGAAGATATGAGCTTTTCAGAACTTGTTGCGTCGTATCCGAAATACTATCAGATAAAGGTTGCAAAGATGCTGCCCGAAGGCATTAAGCCGCAGGCGATACTGGACAGGCTGAAGACAGAAATCCCGCAGGATTATGAACATTTCACCGATATGGACGGAGTGCGCGTGGACTATGAAGATAGCTGGTTCCTGGTAAGGGCGAGCGGGACAGAGCCAAAGGTTAGGGTGTTCTCGGAGGGGAGTACAGAGGAGAGGGCGAAGCGGCTGAATAAGATAGCGATGGAGGGGCTGGAGAAGGCGATGACATATACATGAATAAAATTAAGTTAAGTGTCACTATCTGATGTTCATGGAGAACATCACAGCACAGGATTTAAAAAGATCCGGTGTTACACTGAAACAATACGTGCTCGGAAGAAGGGATACGGACGCACATACTGGCATGCTCAACATCGGACGGTACCTGGCGCTTGATAAATCCCTTGGAGCTGATGTCTGTATCGATGCTCTGAGACCTCATGCAATTCTCATCTGCGGCAAGCGCGGGTACGGGAAGTCCTATACAATGGGTACTATGATCGAGGAACTCTCCTCACTTTCTCCCGAAGTAAAAATGAATATCGCTTCACTTGTTATCGATACCATGGGCGTATTCTGGACTATGCGACATGGAAATGAAAAGGAGGCTATACTCCTGGCAAGATGGGGACTCCCGTCACAGGGGTTTGATGTGGATGTACTGGTTCCAGCAGGAAGCGTAAAACAGTATGAGGACCAGCATATAAGCGTCAAACCATTTTCAATTTCAGCCTCAGGACTTTCAGGTTATGACTGGTGCTCTTTATTCGGTGTTGCTCCCGTAAGCCCGCTGGGCGTTCTCCTTATCAAGACCATCGACGAATTGAAGGAAAAAAAATCTGACTATTCCCTTTCTGACATTTTAGTCGCAGCTACCGAAGATGCAGACACTACTATCCTGC
>JAJRAP010000096.1 GCA_028679855.1 Candidatus Methanoperedens sp. | reverse complement strand
ATCCTGTTGACTGAAGACGAGGAGTCGTTAAAGGGGGGCCAAACTTAATATTTTTGTCCCAAAGCCTCAATTACCACAAGTTATTTAAACCTTAATGATTATTTGGCTTTTGCTACAAATATCAAATTTTCGTAGCACTAAAGTTGTATCATATTATAAAATTATGATACAATATAATAAATATAATGGAAATATTGCGAAATATTGTAGTAGGAGGTAAAAAACATGCATATTGGAGATGGACAGATACCCCTTGAACAGGCGGTAATCTACTGGATCGTAGCGTTGTTTTTCATTTGGTTATCATTAAGATGGGCAAGAAAAGAGATGGATGAAGCAAAGGTCCCAATATTTGCTGCTCTTGCAGCAGGAATCTTTGCCATCCAGGCTATGAATATTCCCATACCATGGGGAACCAGTGGACATATGCTCGGCAGCGTCTTGGCAGCGATAATCCTTGGGAGCCCTTTTGCAGGGATATTGATCCTGGCACTTGTGCTTATTGTCCAGGGTTGTCTCTTCGGAGATGGCGGGATATCGGTTATGGGCGCAAACATTCTGGACATGGGAGTCATAGCAAGCTTTACAGGATATTACACCTTCAGGATGATCAAAGGCTCTCTTGGTATGGGGAAAGCCTCCTTCATAGGTGGTTGGGTAGGAATTGTTATGGGTGCAGAAGCAGTTGCTATCGAGCTGGCAATAGCAGGTACCTTCCCTCTCATTCCGGCAATGACATGGATGGGGATTTACCATGCAGTCATCGGAGTTATCGGAGAAGGATTAATTACTGCCATTGTCGTGACGTCTGTTATGAAAACAAGGCCTGATCTTGTTGCCACAAGTTCCAAGGTGGGGGTGCCGGCATGACCCCGGAGAACATAAAAATCATCCTGGCAGGGGCAGCAATAGCAATTCTTTTATCAATACTTGCTCCATTCCTTGCTTCTTCTAATCCTGATGGACTCGACAAGAACCTCATTACTCTTGTTGGTGGTGGATCGGAAGAAAAAGCCGAAGAAATAATTGGAGAAAAAGACCAGGTCGGATATGAGCCGCCATTCCCGGATTACAGTATCGAAGGGATGGATAAAGCCGGGGAAGTACTCTCTATATTGATAGGGACAGTCATCTTGCTTGTGTTAGGGTTTGGTGTGAGTTCAATATTGAAGAAGAAAAAAGAATCAAGACAGGCATGAACTTAATGAGTATTATAGATGTTCGAAACCTTGTATACTCATACCACAGCGTCAAAACATTAGCTTTAGATAGAGTAAACCTGCAAATTGAAAAAGGTGAGAGGCTCACTCTTCTCGGTGCCAACGGTTCAGGTAAGTCAACCCTTATCAAACACCTGAATGGGATACTCCTCCCACAAAAAGGAGAGGTATTGGTAAAAGGTGAACCCATTAGCAAAAAGAACTTAAAGGATGTCCGGCGTACTGTGGGTATTGTCTATCAAAATCCTGATGATCAGGTATTTCTTCCCACCGTCCGCCTGGATGTAGCTTTTGGCCCCACCAACCTTGGATTGCGGCCGGATGTTGTGGAGCAAAGGGTTGAAACTGCGCTTAATAATGTGGGACTCAATGGGATCGAGGAGCGAGCTCCCCATCATTTAAGCGGGGGTGAAAAAAAACTCGTTGCCATTGCAGGAGTCCTGGCCATGGAGCCTGAAGTGATGGTCCTTGATGAACCCACAGCAGGTCTTGATCCAGAAGGAAAACAGCGTATCCTTCGTCTGATATATAATTTAAATAAGAAGCTGGGGATAACCCTTGTGATCGCAACCCATGATGTTGATGTAGTGCCAGTTTTTTCTGATAGGGTCGCTGTCCTGTCTCACGGAAAGAAAATAGCTGATGCAACTCCAACCGAAATATTTTCAGATCCTGATCTATTAAGGGAATCACATCTTCATCTGCCCATTGTTACAAGACTTCTTCAGGGTTTGCAGGAGGATGGCATTCCTGTCAAAACCCGGTTCACTGTGGCCGGCGCAAGAAAAGAACTTTTACGGGTGATGCAGGAACAATGCATGGGATATCTCTTACAGACATAGAACGGGAAACCTATAAGAATACTCCCATTCACAGGCTTGATGGAAGGATCAAGCTGCTTTTCCTGATTGCCATAATAATTTATATTGTAAGTCTTCCGAAATTTAGCACTTTTGCTCTATGGAAGCTTGCAGGGCTCGAAATGTACCTGATACTTTTGATCCTTATTGCCAGATTGAATCTTTTTTACGTTGCCTTGCGTTATGTAATGCTCACACCATTTGGTCTTGGTATCGCAATTCTGCAGCCTTTCTTTCCCCAGGCATTTATTAAAGAGTTCACAATACACGAACTTCCCCTTATAGGCATGCCATGGACTGAGGAAGGATTGCTTTTCGGAGCTCTGTTATTTGCAAAATTTACTGTAGCGGTAACAACTGTGATCTTGTTCTCATCCACCTCACCCATGACAGAGATGGTAGAATCTGCCAGGAGACTGAAGCTTCCCAGAGAGTTCGCTCTACTTCTTACGATGATGATACGTTATCTCTTCGTCTTTTGGGGGATTCTGAACCGGCTGCGTAGAGCTCAGACATCCAGATGTTTTGATATCTGGAATAAGAGTGTACCGAGGAAATGGATCCTGGAGCAAATCGGATATTCTATCAGTTCCCTTTTCATCCGATCATATGAACAGGGGGAAAGAACCTTCCAGAGCATGCTTAGCAGGGGCTATGACTATACAGCCGATATCTTCGTACATAAAAAAAGGATACAAGCACCTGAAATAGCTTTCATTGTGGTTACAATACTTGTAGTTGGAAATATACATTTTCTAGGATAGTACTGATTAGGTCAAATGCTGACACAAAAAGATAATATATTTTCAACTCATGTAATTATCAGATAATATGCAAAAAAAATTACTTTTTAGCCTGACAGCAATATTAATTCTGGCATCAATGTATATCGTGTTCTTTGTCGCGCCCATCCCGGCAAAACCCCCAATAGTTTGGGGTGATATTAACGATTACAGGATATTCTATTTTCATCTTCCGATAGCAATTTCTGCATATCTTTCATTTGCAATCGTGTTCATATGCAGTATAATGTATCTGCGTAAAAAAGAACAGAAATGGGATATCATAGCCTTATCATCAGCAGAGATAGGAGTAATTTTTGCATTTTTAACGCTTGCGACAGGTTCGTTATGGGGAAAATCAGCATGGGGTGGATACTGGGATTCAACTGATGTGCGGTTGAATACTTCACTTGTGCTTTTCTTGATATATCTATCTTACATAATGGTCCGCCAGGCAGTTGAAGAACCTGAGAAAAGAGCCAGGTTATCAGCCGTTCTGGGTATCGTAGGATTTATCAGCGTTCCTATAAGCTTTCTTTCCGTGCGTTTCTATGCCAGGTCGCATCCATGCGTGGTTCCACCATGCCCAGGCACTGGAGGCGGAGGCATAGGTCCAGATGTTTTACCTTTTCTTCTGATAAATTTTGCAGCGTTCTTCCTTCTCCTTGGATCGCTGATGCTATTGAGGATAGAGAACGAGAAAATTAAAGAAAAAATTAATGAACTGAAAAGAGCTAAAAATTTATAAAAAAATTATGAGGCTGT
>JAJRAP010000095.1 GCA_028679855.1 Candidatus Methanoperedens sp. | reverse complement strand
TTGTCTGCTTTATCCTGGAATGGAACCAACTAATAATCTTGCCGAACAGGCTATAAGGGAGCATGTTATTATGCGTAAAATCATTGGTTGTTTTAGGTCAGTGAAAGGAGCAGAGAATTATGAGTATATTGCTTCTTTACTGGCTACTGCCAGATTGCAGGATAAGAATGGATTTGATGAGCTTGAAAAGGTACTTAGACAGGAATTATGTCTGAGCTAAACAAATACCACAAAAGTATTAATGCACTCAAATCCTTTCTGTGTCCTATCCATGACTATGATATTCGGTCTTGAAGGAACAGCATGGAACCTGAGCGCAGCCATCGTTGAAGAAAATGACGTGTTAGCCGAGACCACAGCCACCTACAGACCTGCATCAGGTGGCATCCACCCGCGCGAGGCTGCGCAGCATCATGCCAGCCATATTAGTGAAATTGTAAGGGAAACCCTAAAAAAAGGCGGGAAGAAAATTGATGCCGTTGCTTTCTCGCAGGGCCCTGGTCTTGGACCGTGCCTGCGTACTGTAGCGACCGCTGCCAGGGCGCTTGCGCTGACGCTGGATGTTCCCCTTATAGGGGTGAACCATTGCATAGCCCATATCGAAGTGGGAAGGTGGAAGACCCCGGCTCATGACCCTGTCACGCTTTATGTGAGCGGGGCGAATTCCCAGGTGCTGGCATACAGGGCAGGATATTACCGTGTCTTCGGTGAAACACTTGACATAGGCATAGGAAACGCGCTTGACAAGTTCGCAAGATCTGTGGGGCTGCCGCATCCCGGAGGTCCGAAGATCGAAGAACTTGCAAAACAGGCATCATATTATATCCCGCTTCCCTATACGGTAAAAGGCATGGATTTTTCTTTTTCTGGTCTTGCAACCGCAGCGCAGGAGGCTCATAAAAAACACGCGCTTCCCGATGTGTGCCACTCTTTCCAGGAAACCGCTTTTGCAATGCTTGTGGAAGTGACCGAGCGGGCTGCGGCGCATACAAGGAAAAAAGAAGTGCTTCTTGCAGGCGGCGTTGGCGCAAATATGCGACTTCGGGAGATGCTGGGAATGATGTGCGAGGACAGAGGCATCGAGTTCTATGTACCTGAGAAGCGGTTCATGGGCGACAACGGAGCCATGATAGCGTACCTGGGGCTTTTGATGTTTAAAGCAGGGTACAGGACACAAGTTCTCGATTCAAGGGTCGATCCTGATTTCAGACCTGACAAGGTGGTGGTGAAATGGAGATAATCGCAAGCGGCGCAGAGGCTGTGATAGCCCTTTACGGAAACACGATAATCAAGACAAGAGTTAATAAGCGGTACAGGCTTAAAGAGATCGACGAGACCTTAAGACGCGAGAGGACACGGACAGAGGCACGACTGATCAGTGAGGCGCGAAGATGCGGTGTTCCCACGCCAATCATAAAGGACGTCACAGATTTTGAGATAAAGATGGAATATATAGACGGAGACCCACTGAAAAATGTTATAACTCCAGAACTCTCAGAACAAACTGGCGAAATTGTCGGAAAACTTCACTCATGCGGTCTTGTGCACGGCGACCTTACCACGTCCAACATCATTTTCATGGGCGGGAAGTTATTCCTTATAGACTTCGGGCTAGCTTACATCGACAGGACGCTGGAAGCAAGAGGCGTGGACATTCATGTGCTTTTCCAGACCTTTGAGAGCACGCACGAGGGTCATGAAGGACTTATCGAAGCTTTTAAGAAAGGATACTCAAGGACATTACCCGGAGCTGAAGAAGTGATAAAGCGGGTAAAGGAAATAGAATCCAGAGGAAGGTATGCATGATATCTATGGTCTGATGATCTCGCCCGTTCTCTCATAAGTCCGCAGTCCGCGAGGTAGTTTTCCAGCAAACCCCTTGCCACGCAGCGCTTTCAGGAAAATACTTATCTCACGGCTTTCCATGAGTTCCAGAGGGATTACAAAATCATACTCCTCATCCGCTATTTTGATGAACTCAAGACCGTTCAATTCGGCCACAGTACGGATACCGATCCCTGCGTCAGCCTTCCCCAGTTTTACAGCCGCTGAGACGGCACTGTGCGTTTTTGCCTCAGTGCCATAACCATTTATATTTTTAGTAAGTTCTTCGAATGGAACTCCTTTTTCCGCAGCTATCTCCCGAAGTTTCATGTCAGCAAGAACCCGTGTTCCCGAACCTGTGTTCCTGTTGATGATCCTTACATCGAGAATATCCTCAAATTCTTTAATACCGCTGTCCTTTCTGACGATCAGACCCTGCTCTCTCAGGTAACCTTTGACAAGCACGGCATCCTTGATACCGAAACTCGAAAGGAATGGCAGGTTATACTCTCCAGAATCAGCCAGGAGATGTACTCCTGCGATGTCCGCTGCGCCGTTCCTGATGGCGCTTAATCCACCGGATGAACCTGTATTGATAACCCGTATGTTAAGACCTGCGGTATCCGCCAGTATGTCCAGCCCGGGGCAGTGGCTGCCCACAAAGAGTAGTTCAGGGGTCTCTATTTCTCCGAACAAAGTTACTTCAACAGCTTCTCCAACTTCAATCATCTCAACCTCTGACGGTATTTCGATAAAACCGTCTGCTTCGGATAACGTCGTAATGGCGCCTGACCCCTTATCTACCGGGTAAGCCCTGCCTCTGACAATACCCACAGGAACAAGTTGGCTTCGCCCCCCGGTGCGCACCCGTGATGCCAGAGTTGCCTGTATTTTGAGACGTTCTTCCTTCCTGCCGCAGTCTTTCCTGATAACAGGAGCGATGAATTCATTAAAAATTGTGAGCGCCGACGCCGGATATCCCGGCAGACCAAAAATAGGTTTCCCGAATACCTTACCGATAATAGCGGGTTTCCCGGGTTTGATGTCTATCCCGTGAGCAAGGAGGTTGCCATTCTCGCCTATGAGACTGTACATCATATCGCCCGTCCCTGCCGATGTACTGCCTGATGTCAGGATAATATCACACAGTTCTGCCGCAATCTTTAGCGCTTCTTCCATTTCTTTCCTTTCATCCATCTTTATACCGCAGTGGACCGGTTCTCCACCGCACTCTTTTACAGCAGAGGCAATTGAATATGAGTTGATGTCGTATATCTGCCCTGGCTTGAGTTGATCCCCTGGTTCAACAAGTTCATTCCCTGTAGAGATTATGCCTACTCTAAGCCGATTTACTTTCACTGTCTGCTTGCCTGCAGCAGCAAGCAGTCCTATTTCCCTGGGTCCAAGAGCCGTTCCCTTCTTCAGCAGCCTCTCGCCAGCCATTATATCTGCACCTGCATGCATCACGTTTTCATTGACAGAAACCGGACGCAGTACAAGCAGCTCTTTATCCATTCTTGTATATTCCACCATCACGACCGAGTCAGCACCTGCGGGCATTACGGCTCCGGTGGCTATTTCAGCCGCTTCTCCATATTCTATTTGAATATCTGGATTCATCCCAGGAAGTATTGAACCCACAAGCTTGAAAGTGATAGGTATATCCTCGCGTGCTTTAAATGTATCAGCGGCGCGAACGGCAAAACCATCCATGGCAGCCCTGTCAAAAGGGGGAACGTCCACTTCCGAGAAAACCTCCATTGCAAGTATATGCCCTGAAGCATCCTTGATGTTTACCTCAGAAATACCCGCCTGGATACCGAGTCTTTTGATTATTCTCTTTGCCTCATCCTTTGTAACAAGTTTTCTGAACTCTTTTTGCACATCTTTTTATCATGATGTTTTCAGTTAAATCATTTATCGTTAAACCATGAAAGCCTATTAGTCATGAAGAATCATTATGATTAAATCGAAAGCTTTAAGTTTGAAACATAGGAATAATTCTTCCGTGCAAAACAGTTTTAGTATTGAATAGCCGTGACAAAGGTTACATTGCTATTTCTGGCAGTGAACATATAGCAAGAGTTAGGAGGCGTTTATATACACAAGGAAGAGTTGATTCAGCTACACACCCTGATGGTGCAGATGAAGAAGTTTTTTGAAGAAAATGGAGCTGGAGAATTTTCCCAGTACCAGAACCTTGGGATAAGCCCCATACATGTGCACCGCAGCAAAGCCGAGCATAAACACGCCATCTTCGTGCTTGGTAAAGAGATCGCAACCATAATGGCACACGACGAGTTCTCAGGACCTGGGAGGACATCGGTAAGGATGCAGGAACTTGCATACCGTACCATTAACGAAATGATAAAATAAAAAAAACGTATTCTTTTTTCTTCCGCCTCAAAACATTTCGAAGCATATATTAAGTAATAATCTAAAATTGGATTTTGCTTGTTGAACCTGTTTTAGCTAGTAA
>JAJRAP010000094.1 GCA_028679855.1 Candidatus Methanoperedens sp. | reverse complement strand
TGATATCTACTCTTAACAGTCTGACAAACTTCTTAATATATATCCCCTCAAATTTATATGGGGATTAATAATATTTAAATATATTTGAATGGTTAATGTGACAATGTCAAGCTAATAATAATTAGAAATCTGTTAATAACAAGGGAAATAATATCATGGCAAATTCTTCAATCGATGTTATAGAAGTAATAAAAACACGTCGCAGCATTCGTGAATATCTGGATAAGGAGATTTCAGATACTGATATTAAATTTCTCATCGATTGCGCGGGGTATGCGCCCTCTGGCTTGAATATGCAGCCGTGGGGCTTTCTTGTGATAAAGAACAGGTATATGATCCGGAATCTTTCGGAAACAAGCAAGAAGTCCATGATCCCGCTGCTTGAAGATATGAAAAATACCTCAAAAGCCGCAGCAGAATATCTTTCCTTCCTGAAAATGAAGGGGAGTGATATGTTCTATGGCGCGCCTGTGCTGGTAATAATACTTGGAAATAAGAACGCGCCAACCGCGGTATATGATTGCGCTATGGCAGCGCAAACAATGATGCTGGCGGCGCAGTCCATTGGGGTAGGAAGCTGCTGGATAGGAGGCGCCCAGCGCTCCCTGGTGGATGAAAACCTCCTGAAAGAACTTGGGGCGCCTGAGGGATATATCGCTGTTGCGCCATTGATTTTCGGGTATCCGAAAGGAAAGCCTAAGGCACCTGACAGGATAGAGCCTAAAGTGGTATGGGTGAAATAGGGAAGATACTCTGAATGATAATGAAATTTTCCCATTGAGTTTTTCCCGGGACCACCCCACCAGCTTCTGTTCATCTCTCGCGGAGCGCCCGTCCCTGTAAACTGTCTAAAAACTGGGCGAAATTTAAACTCCCCGAGCATTAAGGCCGTGTGATCCTTACCCAACAGGGATGCGACTTTCAGGGAACTCCGGCGCATCAAACACAATAACGATCAAACCACGGCGCGACATCAGGAACATATCCATCTATTGATTTGCCTCAGCGCGTCTGCGGGCACACATCGGCGCGGGGGCTTCAGCATACTTTGCGCTGCTGCCAGGTCTTTCTATCCGAGCGCCACCGTTTCCGATCATCTTCGCGGCGCAGTGACGGCAAAAAATAAACATTCCGGATACAGTGATTCCACAGGATGTTCTTTTTCGAACTCTGCGGATTCCCTTCCATCACCATACGGGCGCGCACTGCCACCGAACTACCAGCCCTGTTAATCTCTTGCGGAGCGTCTCCAACCCCATGTCTAACTGATTTCTTATCCGACAGGGCGCTCGTGTGGACATTATTAAAAAAAATATGATTCCTGTCAGAAAACTTACGAATAGGGGAGTTCCATCATCACCCTATCCAGATATAGCATCAGCGCGCCTGTATTCCTGTTGTACTGGGAAAGCCCTGTCAGCCTGACCATTAAGCTCTCTGAGCCACTAAAAATCGGGTCGAATGTTGACGTTACTATGAGCGCGGTACCGTCATACATGCTGAAGCTTTCACCCAATGCCACAACACGATCATCCACTGAATTTCCATTCCGGGAAAGCTGGAGCCATATCTGTTGAGGAGTCGACATGTCATCAGCAGCCATTAGAACAAGGTCATAACCCTGTTTCAATTTAACCGTCTCTGATGCGGGTGTGATCTTGACAGGTGGATGGTAGGGCTTGGAAAGGAGTACTTCTTCCATGGTCAGGATAATAATACCGTCTTCATCATACTGGACAAGGTCTTTTATCTGGACCAGTTCTGCAAGGGCTCCAACAAAAACCGTATCAAGCCTTCCTTTTAGAACAAGGGTTTCCCCTCTGTAAAGGCTGAAATTCTCACCCGACAATACTGTCTTTTTTTCTCCAGGGATCAAATCCAGTACTGCTGACCTTACAGGGCCGCTCATGTCAATACTGACCAGCCTGAGCTTGTAATTCTGCTCGAGTTTTATCGAATCGTTCACATCTTTATTTATGCTTATTGCATCTGCTGTATTTGAAACTACTATCAGCAGGGCTATTGCTATTACAACTAGCATTCTTTTCATGATATCGCCCATAATATAATCGGCTGTTATAGTATTTTTATAGCATTTATATTTTTTCTCAAGGGAATTGTAGATGTCCCATGTACGTATAGCACGGGGCAGATACCGTTTTGAAGACCCCATTCTTTGCTTAAACCATACCGCAGTGACCGTATTTTTCCATATGATTCTTTACCATCGACAATGGTATATCACAAAAGCAAACCATGGGATAGGCATGTTCAAATAATTCATCATATTGGGAATGGAAAATAGGATTTAGATCCTCCAAAGAACAGTGAGGATAAAACCCATTTTTGAGGATATTTATAAGTTTATCAATTGGCTCAGTAAAGTGAAATAGAGTATTAGAGCTTATTGTCAATTGAACCCATCTCCAAATCTCAACTAATCCTCGCCCCTTCTTTTAGCTCCCTCGCCAGCGCCTCAAGCCTCGCTGGAACATCCTTCCCGCTTGCGATAATGTCCACAAAAGCAGAGCCAACTATAACTCCATCAGCCCCTGCGCTAATGATCTGGGCAGCCTGTTCTCCATTGGAGATTCCAAACCCCACAGCTTTGGGCGTTGTGGTCTTCACCCTCTGGATCAGTTCGCGCGTCGATGATGCAACATCAGTCCTTGCTCCTGTAACGCCCAGCCGGGCAACAAGATAGATGAAGCCTTTTCCCTCTGCCAGAATGCGTTTTATCCTTTCACCCGTCGTGGTTGGAGCCGCAAAGAAGATGAGATCAACGTCATGTTTCCTGCAGAATCCGGCGAGCTCTCCTGACTCTTCCGGCGGCAGGTCAGGCACTATGATCCCTGAAATCCCCGATGCAACACAGTCCTTTACGAACTTCTCAAGCCCTCTTTTGAAAATGATGTTGTAGTATGTCATCACTACGAGAGGGATATGCACCCTGAGAGAACCTACTGTCTTAAAATAAACATCAGGCGTCATTCCTCCATCCAGCGCTCGCTCGATGCCAGCCTGTATCGTAGGTCCATCGGCTGTGGGGTCTGAGAACGGAAGCCCGAGTTCAATGATATCCGCCCCGCCCCTCACAAGCGCGGTCACATATTCTTTTGTGGCATCAGGAGACGGGTCACCGGCGCAGATATAGGCTATCAGCGCGCCTTCTTTTTTCCTTTTTAGTTCGCGAAACTTTTCAGATATCTTCATTTTCTCATCCCCATCACAGTCTCAAGGTCTTTGTCGCCCCTTCCAGAAAGGTTTATCACCACAACATCGCCCAGGTCGCCAGAAGCAGCCGCTTTCTTGACATAAGCGACAGCGTGCGATGACTCAAGCGCCGGGATGATGCCCTCAAGCATGCACAGGTCGTTGAACGCATCAAGAGCTTCGGCGTCCATGGAATTGCATGGCTTGAGACGTCCGATATCTGCAAGATAAGCAAGCTCAGGACCAACACCAGCATAATCAAGACCCGCAGCTATCGAGCTTGATTCAAGTATCTGCCCGTACTTATTCTGCAGCACCTTTGTTCGCATACCGTGAAGCACACCATCTTCACCTGTGCACAGGGTCGCAGAGTGAAGCGCCTCTTTATCAGTCACTTTCATACCGCTTCCGCCTGCTTCCACAGCAAAGAGGTCGACATCGTCTTCGATGAATGGATGGAATATTCCCATAGCATTGCTGCCTCCTCCAGTGCACGCCACTATGGAATCCGGGAAACGTCCTTCCTTTTCCATTATCTGTGTGCGCGTCTCTTTTCCTATTACGCTCTGGAAGTCTCGGACAATTGTGGGAAAAGGATGCGGTCCTACCACAGAGCCGATCAGGTAATGCGTTGTCTCCACATTCGCCACCCAGTCGCGCATGGCTTCATTTATGGCATCTTTCAGGGTCTGCGAGCCGCTTTTTACAGGTATTACCTTTGTTCCCATCAATTCCATCCTGTACACGTTCATGCGCTGGCGCACAGTGTCCTTTGCCCCCATATAGACCTCGGTCTTAATACCAAAAGCAGCACCAGCCATCGCGCAGGCTGTACCGTGCTGACCCGCGCCCGTCTCTGCTATTATCCTCTTTTTCCTCATGTATCTGGCAAGCAGCGCCTGACCAAGCGTGTTGTTGAGCTTATGCGCTCCGCCATGCACAAGGTCTTCGCGCTTTAAGTAGATCTTAACACCGTATTCTTTGCTGAGCCGCTTTGCATGATATAGAGGAGATGGGCGGCCTGCAAAATCCTTCAGATAATAGTTTAATTCCTCGTTAAAAACTGGATCGTCTTTGTAGTTCTCATATTGTTCGGTCAGCTCTTCGAGAGCTGGCATGAGCACTTCAGGAACGAACTGCCCTCCATATTTACCGAATTTGGTTGATTTTAGTTCTCGTTTCATAATTTATTCCGAATGCATGTACTAATTCGTAAGTCTTTTCATAAACGTTTCCCAGCATGATCGATGTTCCCACAAGAATTGCATCCACTCCCGCATCCATCATGCGCACCGCGTCCTGGGGTGATGATATACCGCTTTCGCTGACAATTATTCTGCCGCTAACAACCGGTGCAAGTTTTTCGGTGGTGGAAATGTCAACTTTCATGGTCGTAAGATCACGGTTGTTTATCCCTATGATATTTGCACGTGTGGAGAGGGCGTTTTCAAGCTCCAATTCATTATGCACTTCTACCAGGGGTTCACGACCGCTTGCGAGAGCCTCATTTACGAAATCGCTCAGGCTGCTGCCAAGAATCCCTGCGATGAGCAGGATCAGATCGCTCTCTGCCTCGAATATCTGGGCATTATCAATGATAAAATCCTTTCGCAGAACCGGAATTCCAACAGCCCCTCTCACGCTGTTCAGGTTCTTTATGCTGCCTTTAAAGAACAGCGGCTCTGTCAGAACGGATATGGCTGCTGCACCGGCTGCTTCCATCTGTTTTGCGATTTCGGCAGCATCCTGCGGGGTGACATCCCTTATGAACCTTGTCGGGGAAGAGGGCTTTACCTCGGCGATGACAGGGATAAGGTTTTGATTTTTTCTGGCATTTACGCTCTCCACGAAATTACGCGATGCGATTTTTCCTTTTTTAATATTTCTGGAAGGGGGAAGCCTCTTTCTTGTTGAGTCCAGTATGTCATTGATTATCTGGTGCATAGATTTCCTTGTTTTTTGATTGTACATTTTAGTACATTGATGTACAATTATGTTCATTGTATTTAAGGATTGTGGATTTTTGTGACCGTTTCGATTTATGTTGGCAAAGTCAACGACCTCGGATTAGAAATCCGAAAGGCATCAGCCCCCGTGCTCGAGGGTTTGGCAATACTTTCGGTTTGTTGGGGCTCTACATTTCTTTGCAGGCGCAAGTATACAATGTAATAAGTACTGCGGGGATACGTTGCTGAAACCGCGAGATATTCTCTTGTTCTGCATAAATAATAGTTCATGCAAAAAGATATAATACATGACTTTCGGACGAAGCCCCTTTTATCAACAGATTAAAGTGAATAACATTTAAGTATAAGTAGTTATATATA
>JAJRAP010000093.1 GCA_028679855.1 Candidatus Methanoperedens sp. | reverse complement strand
TGAACCATTTTATGATCAGGTTATATCTGGCGGCTTCTTCCATTTCTCTATCTGAGTAATCGTTCAAGTATTGGACGATTGCTGAACGGAACATTATTTCCGGGAGGTATTTTACCGGTCTGCCCAGGTTTTGTGAGTAAAGGTCTTTGCAGGCTTCATTCACAAATGAAAAGTCCACTTGTTGGTTTATTTTAAAGAGGAGATGGTCTTCAGGTATCAGTTTATCATAGATATCAGGTCCGTATACAAAGGCTGCCTGATGGTGATTCCATAAGGGAAACATATTATCACTTCCAATTTAGAATTTTTATGCAATATAAGCTTCTAAAGGATATAAATGCTTCGATGCATAACGTTTATTTCCTATCGAGAATTAATTATCGATTAAACATTAACTGAATTTAGTAAAAGTTATGTACTTTTCCGACAATCTCCTTTTACCTGAATCATTTGAAAAGCTTGGTGCAAATCTGACCTCTTCCCTCTATATCGTGATAGGCATTCTTATTTTCTTCGTATTGGAAAAGTTTATACGCTGGAGACATTGCCACATCGCTACCCCTGAAGGACATCCGCACCCTGTAGCTGTAATGAATCTAATTGGCGACGGTGTTCATAACCTGATTGACGGAATGCTTATCGGAGCCAGTTATATTGTGAGTATTCCCATTGGGATTTCAACCACATTGGCTATTATTTTACATGAAATCCCGCAGGAGATAGGAGATTTTGGTGTACTACTTCATTCAGGTTTTTCAGTGAAAAAGGCCGTTGCATTCAATTTCCTTTCAGCTATCACTTCCATTTTAGGGGCAATAATTTCCTTGTTCGCCGGATCACATATCGAGGGTTACTCATCAATCCTGCTGCCTATCACTGCTGGCGGTTTTATATATATTGCTGGATCTGACCTGATACCAGAACTCCAACATGAATGTAAGTTATCTATTTCTATATTGCAATTTATCTCAATCATACTCGGAGTTGGAATTATGGCTTTGTTAGTCTTGCTGGAATAGATATAATGTATGACGTTACCGCATACTATTTTTGTATCTCCTCTAATTTTTAGCATGTCTTTGAGAGTATCTTTTGCTCTATCAAAAGGTGGTCAAAAAGATAAAGAGCGTTCAAACCAATAGTATGATTATTATGGAGACATGTATGGCAGCGAGGCTGGAATGGATATGAGCGGGATCCAGAATATCGGGTATGTGAGTTCAGTCCGTGGAAGCGTGGTTGACGTCCGATTCCCAAAGCAACTTCCCAGAATCCATAACCAGTTACAAGCCGGCAAGGAGGGCAGGAAAATTTTTGAAGTACTGACCCACCTGGACACAGAAGTTGTTCGCTGCATTGCCCTCACACCCACTCAGGGGCTTGCGCGGGGCTCCATGGTCATAGATACAGGTAAACCGCTGATGGTACCTGTCGGGGAAGAGCTTCTTGGAAGGGTTTTCAATGTATTCGGAAGCCCAATCGACCATAAAGGGATCGTAAAGGCAGTAGAATGGCGCTCTATCCATCAGCCCCCGGTGCCCCTCTCCCGGCAGATTACAACTTCGCAAATTTACGAAACAGGAATAAAAGCGATCGATGTCCTCGCTCCTTTAGAAAAAGGAGGAAAAGCTGGACTCCTTGGAGGAGCAGGGGTGGGCAAGACCGTGCTGATAATGGAACTGATCCATAATATGGCAGGCAAGTACGAAGGAATAAGCATATTCTGCGGAATAGGTGAGCGCTGCCGGGAAGGAGAGGAACTTTACCGCGAAATAAATGAAGTTGGTGTTCTTAAGAATGCGATAATGGTATTCGGCCAGATGAACGAGCAGCCAGGTGCACGTTTCAGGGTCGGGCATGCTGCACTCACGATGGCAGAATACTTCCGCGACGATGCAAAGCAGGATGTGCTTTTATTGATAGATAATATCTTTCGATTTGTGCAGGCAGGGGCTGAGGTTTCAGGTCTTATGGGGCAATTGCCTTCGAGTGTCGGATACCAGCCAACGCTTGCCACTGAACTTGCGCAACTTGAGGAGCGAATATGCAGCACGAGTACGGGCGCTATATCTTCTGTCCAGGCAGTATATGTACCCGCTGATGATTTCACAGACCCGGCAGTTGTTCATACCTTTGGGCATCTGTCAGCCTCGATCGTTCTCTCACGAAAGATGGCCAGCCAGGGATTGTATCCTTCGATCGATCCGCTGCAGTCGCACTCCAGGATGTTAAGTCCACATATCGTTGGAGAAAAGCACTACCAGATAGCCCAAAAGATACGTAAGACCCTGGCAGAATATGAGGAACTTAAAGACATCATTGCCATGCTCGGACTTGAGGAGCTTTCCCAGGATGACCAGAGAACGGTTAACAGGGCACGGAGGCTTGAGCGCTTCCTGACGCAGCCATTTTTCACAACCGAGGAATTCACAGGTCACAAAGGCAAGATGGTCAAACTTGAAGATGCGCTTTTCGGCTGCGAGATGATCCTTGAAGATAAGTTTCAGGGTTATCCTGAAAGATCGCTTTACATGATCGGCACGATCGATGAGGCGAAGAAATGAGATTGAAGGTGCTGCTTCCGATGAAAGTTTTCATTGACCAGGACGTGAACAAGGTGATCGCAGAAGCCGGGAATGGTCATTTTTGCATCCTTCCTAAGCATATAGATTTCGTGGCTGCTCTTGTTCCCAGCATACTTTCCTTTGAACATGATGGAGAAGAGGAGTTCCTTGCGATAGATGAAGGGGTTCTTGTGAAATGCAGCTCTCTTGTGAAGGTCTCAACAAGAAGGGCAGTTAGAAGTAAGGACCTTGGGACATTAAAACAAACCCTGGAAGAAGAGTTCAGGATATTGGATGAGAGGGAGAAGAAAACGAGATCCATTCTTGCAAAACTTGAACTGGATTTTGCACGGCGCTTTTTGAAATTGAGGGAGTATGGTTAACGCTTTGAAGAATAATGCCAGGAAGAGATTTGCTGATAAAATTGGTATGAGGGAAACACGCAGGATCAAAGCCAGGCGTGAGAAAGGAAAAGGAGTCTGGTTCGGCCTGGGTATGATGGGCGCTATAGGCTGGTCAATTGCCGTTCCAACGCTCATTGGCGTAGCTATCGGGATATGGATGGATAAAATACTGCCAGGACGCATTTCCTGGACGCTCACTCTTCTTTTTGTGGGATTAGTTTCAGGCTGTATCAATGCCTGGTACTTTATCAAAAAAGAGCAGATGAGAATAGGAGAGGAGCAGAATGATGAATGATCTTGCAGTAAATATGTTCAGCCTCGCAGCCGGTGCATTGTTTGGGATATTTTATTTCCATGGCCTTTGGCTTACCCTGAAGAAACTTCCCAATACCTGTCAGCCGGTGCTTCTTACAATGGGCAGTTTCCTGGGGCGCACGGCTTTATGTGTCACGGGCTTCTATCTTGTTGTAACGATGGTTAACCTGGAGGGTCTCATGATATCGATCATTGGTTTCACAGCAAGTAAATTCACGATCGTACATCTCAGAACAGGGGGGATAAGATCGTGGAAATAAGCCCTGATCTGATAATTTTTTTGAAAATTGGAGATTTTACTCTCAATGCGACCATTGTTTTTACGTGGATCGTGATGGGACTCCTTGTAATTACTGCATGGTATACCACCCGCAGGCTCTCGATAGAGCCTCCTATTTCACGGTGGCAGAACCTGCTTGAGATCGTAGTAACATACATAAGGGAGCAGATACGTGAAATCACGTTGCAGCAGCCTGACAGGTATCTTCCTTTCCTGGGGACGCTGTTTCTTTTCATCGCTGTTTCAAACACGCTTGCCATAGTTCCGGGTTACAGCCCCCCCACGGGTTCGCTTTCCACAACAGCAGCGCTTGCTATCTGCGTATTTCTGGCAGTTCCAGTTTATGGGATCACACAACATGGTTTTATCGGGTATCTGCGGCATTACAGCCAGCCTACTGTGTTCATGATACCTTTCCATATCATAAATGAACTTTCAAGAACATTATCGATGGCGGTGCGATTGTTCGGGAATATCATGAGCGGGAGCATGATACTTGCCATCTTGCTCTCGATAACACCATTATTTGTGCCGATCGTGATGGAAGTGCTTGGAATGCTGATAGGGCTTGTGCAGGCGTACATCTTCGCGGTACTTGCTACTGTATATATAGCTTCGGCGGCACGCGTACAGGATGAGAAGGTGCAATCATAGTTAATTGTAAAATAAATTATGTTCTTGACTATCAATATAAAAAATAAATGGAGGAATTTGAAATGGACGGAATAGACAATATTGCCATAGCATCCATCGTCATGGCAGGATTGACGATGGCAATAGGCTCGATAGGTCCCGCGATCGGGGAAGCATGGGCTTTATCGAAAGCTATGAGCGCGATAGCGCAGCAGCCAGATGAAGCGGGCACAATTACACGGACATTGTTCGTTGGTCTTGCGATGATAGAATCCGTTGCAATATACTGCTTTGTGATATCTATTATCCTGATTTTTGCCAATCCCTTCTGGAATTATATGGTGGCAAAATCAGGAGGATAGTGTGCAAATAGATTATTTTACAATATTTGCACAAATAATCAATTTCCTGGTGCTTGTCCTCTTGTTGAGGCACTTCCTTTATGGACGCATCATAAAAGCCATAGACGAGAGGGAAAAAAGGATCGAATCGCAATTACAGGAAGCTGCAAAAAAGAAAAAAGAGGCAGATGATGAGACAGATTCATATCGAAAGATGAAAAAGGAATTTTTAAGTGAACGCGAAGGAATGCTCGCAGCAGCAAGAGAAGAAACACAGAACATTCGTAGAGAGTTATCAAAGAAAGCCGCAGATGAAGTTAATGAAAATAAAGCTAAATGGAATGAAGAAATTCAGCGACAAAAGGACGCATTCCTTAATAATATGAGACTGAGTGCCAGTAAGGAGATATATGCCATCGCGAGGCGTGCACTTGCTGATCTTGCAAATGAGGAGTTAGAAAGCCATATTATGGAAACTTTCATTTACAAGTTGCAGAAAATGGATCATGATGAAAAAAAGAAAATGATGGAATTCCTTGAAAAGAAGAAGGCTATCGTAATAAAAAGCGGGTTTTCGATACCGGAAAGTACCCGCCAGAGCATACATAAGACACTTCAGGATCAGATAGGTGATGATTTGAATATATCATACATACTATCGCCTGATCTGATATCCGGGATTGAATTGAGCGCTCAGGATTTGAGGATTTCGTGGAGCGTAGGAAGCTATCTGGACTCGTTAGAGGATGAATTATCCATGATGTTCGTGCAGATACCTCAAGAAGATATCAAAACATAAAGGGAAGGATATGGGGACACAAAAAGATGAACTGCGATCGGTTCTTGAAGATACACTGACAACACTTGATCGCTCACTTCAAAACCACAGGGCTGGACTTAAGTTTCAGGAGATTGGGATAATAAGTTCGGTAGGCAGTGGAATTGCCGGGGTCAGGGGCTTACCCGATGTGAAGTCCGAGGAACTGATTCTGTTCCCGGGGAATAGGCTGGGTATAGCTTTCAACCTGGACACGCAAGAGGTTGCTGCTGTACTCCTTGACCACACAGATGACATAAAAGCTGGGCAGGAGGTACACCTCACCGGCAAGGTGATGGATGTGCCTGTCGGGGAATCCTTACTTGGGCGGGTGATCGATCCAATCGGAAGACCGCTTGATGAACTGGGAAAGATTGAGTTTTCAGAGAAGCTGCCAATAGAGCGTGAAGCAGCAGGGATAATGGACCGCGCTCCTGTGAACATCCCGCTTCAGACCGGGATACAGGTCATAGATGCCCTGATCCCTGTAGGAAGAGGTCAGCGCGAGCTCATCCT
>JAJRAP010000092.1 GCA_028679855.1 Candidatus Methanoperedens sp. | reverse complement strand
TCTCAACCTGTACACGACTACCTATTAATGTCTGAACTTTTTTATTGGGAAACAAGATATGACCTCTATAATCCTCTCCTTTTATATCCTTTAGTACTTCAATTTTTGCATGGTTTTTGCAGCATGATCAAAAATCATTTGAGGATTTTCAATCACCGTAATCCCTTCAAGCTCCCGTAGAAGACTTACGTTCTTCGCATCAACATCACGGACTTTGAGTTTAACCATCCCACCCCTTATCGCGCCGTAGCTGCACAGGCTCACACATCTCCCGCATCCATTGCACTTGAGCAGGTCGATCTGGTCTGTTATAGCATGTTCGGGGCAATAATCCCCCGGTGGACATATTTCGCATTTCATGCAGATCTCCCTGTCGATGAAAAACGGCATTCTGGATTCTATCTCTCCTGCAATGTCTACGGGGACGATATACACAGGTACGCCGCCCTTCGCCGCCTGCGCCACAGCATTTGTTATAAGGGTATCAGCTATCCCGCAGGCGATCTTGGCTGTAGTGTTGGAAGTTGCAGGAGATATTATAAGGGCATCATATTTTCCGAGGAGGAACCTTCCAGTTTTTGGGACGCTTGCCCCCTGCTCGCGTTCAAGAAAGATCTCTTCAAGGTATGAGCCGTCAGATATAAAGTTCAGGTCATTCTCCAAACCATACATCTTGACCACCTCTTCACCTGCCCGTGAGACAAGAGTTGTCACTTTTATATCCGGGTTTGATGTTTTGATTTTCTTGAAAATCTCAAAACTTTCGCGCAGGAAATGCCCGGCGCCAGTGATGCCCCACGCGAGCTTCATAATAGAGCCCTCATTCCGACATATATTTTAGCCATTGATATTTGTTTATAATACTGATTTTACGTTATTAAGTTATCATCGTAATGATCTCCCATGATTTATATAAACCTTCGAAAAGTATATATGTTTAAAGTTTTAACAGAATAAATATGTTTGAAAATATACTAAAAGGATTTTCTTTCATAAAACAGAGCTTTGTGCTGATAACGAAAGACGTCGACCTCATCAAACCTTCCATTTATTCGATATTCCTGGGGATTTTTTTTACAGCGATAACGGGCATAGCCATTTATCTTTCCAGTAAAACGATGCCGTCAGAACTCGTTTACATCCTTGTCTTCCTTGTGCTGCTGGGAGAATATTATATCTCCTACTTTTTCACAGGCATGACCGCTTTCCTCGTTTACGATTACTTCAAGGATGGCGATGCGACAATGTCAGAAGCATGGGCAGCTACGAAGAAGAACGCATTGACATTATTCTATCTGAGTATCATCTCTGCCATAGTAAGGCTTGTAACAGGCGTCCTCAGTGGGAAGAGTGGAAGGGAAAGAGGTACTGCCAGCGGGCTTGCTGGCATGGTTCTCGGATTCATCGAACGGGTATGGACTGTAGCCACTTATTTCATAATACCTGCGATAGTGATAGAGGACAGGGACTTAAAGGGTGCAGTGGCAAGAGCATCTGATATTATGCAAAAACACCTTCTCCCCATAGGAGTGGGGGAGATAGCTGTGGGATTTGTAACTGGATTGCTAACGATCATCGGATTCATAATTGCGATAGTTCTTGGAATTTCGATATTTGGCGCCATGAGTAGTGCAACAGGTGCAATTCTGGCGATATTGATCGCAGCAGTGATAATAGTTCTTGTTATCGCGCTTTCCATGTATGTCACAACGGCATACCATACGTGCCTGTTCCTGTGGGCAAGGAGCATTGAGGATGCTGGAACGGGTGCACCAGGAACTGTGAAGCCTCCGGTACCGATAGCGAATGTGCTTGGGGTGTGAATATGAATTGAAAGAGTTCGATTTATCTGAGTATGGATATATCAACTATTCTTATTTCTTCGTCCGTCAGCCCGTACAGCGCATATACTTTTTTATCGATTGTATCGTCTATTTCTTTGATTTCCCGTTCCAGCGCCTCCTTCTTCGCCACTTCGACGAGGAACGGCACCATGAGCTCTTCGACGGCGCGCCTGTTATCTTCACCATTTGTCACAAGGCGCGGTATTTTGAGTTTCTGCAATTGTTCGAGGATGTTGCCGCTGCCGAGTTTCCCCGGCGCAGTGTCTTTGAGACTGTAATAGATGAATTTGCACATGCTGATGTCAGGTATGCGAAGGCGCAGGGCGCGCACGTTGGAGGAGCTTAACAGCTTGCCTTTGCCGCTCGTGTAACTGTAGCCTACCACGAAAACCAGCCATTCGCCCTCCTCCAGAACATAAAATGCTTCGAATTTATCAACAATAACCGTGCTCACAGGCTTCCCAAAATGGTCTTTCAACACTTCCTTATCGCCCACAGGCAGCGCATCCATAAAGCTGCGCAGCGTGACCATGCTGTGCGGGCGCAGGTTGAGGTAGTGCTGGAAGTCGGCATTGATACTGTTCAACTGCTGGTTGAGGGAAAGCATACAGTCAACGAGACTGGAAAATTCTTGTTGGATTTCCAAAGATGCAGTTTTGATTGGAAGTTGTTTTAAGTTTACTACTTTGACCTGTGCAAAAGTTCTGCCTGCTTCAGGTACTATCATTTGATAATAGTGGTTTAACAATTTGGAATTGAATAAAGCAAGAAGATATTTTATATTTACGCCAGTTGGTATTATTACATGAGTGCTATCTAACGAAAAATATTTCTCACTATCATAAGTTGCTACTAAATGGTCGCTGGTTTGCCTACTGATGATTTTCTCATCAACTAAAAACCTATTTTCGTCGGTATTACTCCAAAGCACCTCTTTATCAAAATAAACGTAAATGCCTCCAAATTTTAAGGAATAACGTTCAATGTCTTTGCCTCTTATGATTTTT
>JAJRAP010000091.1 GCA_028679855.1 Candidatus Methanoperedens sp. | reverse complement strand
GTAATTTACTCCTGGCATAATCCGTGTGTGCACAGTCGGATATCCGTGCCATGATTTTTTTATATATTTCGTGGGTTTCCCCGGTCTTAAGAAAATCCCTGATGTTAAAGCCTTCATTTGCAGCAACCGCTTCCAGTACAAGAGATATCGCGGATTTTTCGGTCATCCCTTCTATTTCGGCTATGCCTGCGATGTCTCCCTTTATAATCGCCTCTATCGCCTTATTTTCCGAGCCGAAATGTTCAATTAACCGGCTTGCGGTTTTTTCTCCGATCCTGGGTATTTCCTTTAAACTCTTTATCATTAAAACCTTTTTAAGTTCTTGAATGTGATACACATAGGGTTTCTGATTTTAAAAATATTCGTATGAAGAAAAGGAAGAGCTATTTCAGATACATGAAAAAAAATGCCAGCATAAGGATCGTAAGGGCAAGGATCGAAATAAATCCGACCTTGGCTGCACTCATATTGTATTGGTACATTATTCGTGACCGTTTCAATTCATGTTGGCGAATAAAATTTGATATGATTGGTGGTATGGAATCCTCATATCAATCGAAGAACAACTCAAAGCAATATCAAGCTCTGCTTTGCGATTTTTGCGCCCTTTGCGGTGAGCAGTCTATACCTTAAACCGCGAAGAACGCAAAGTACGCAAAGAAATAAAACTATACCAACATGTAATGTAATGGTCTGCATTATTCCAAGACTTTTTATTATAACACCCGTACAGAACGCCAGGACTGGAAAAAATGACATCATTTTATTTATGTTGGCAAAAATACTTTCGCGCCGCTTGCCCTGTATTTATATATGCACATGAACCTGTGAAAGACATGGTGGTAATATGAACCGGAAAGAATTACGTCATGACAGGCATACGGTGTCGTTGCTGACCGACCATCTTGTTTTTTCCCCGCTGTGAATCCGGATCATGTTCACATATTCTTTAAATATCCTCCAAAGCATTCCCTGAGTTACATTGCAAAGAGAATAAAGGGAAGTACAAGCAGGATACTGAGGAAAGAATTTCCCCATTTACGCGAATGGTGCGGAGAACATTTATGGGCTCCGAGCTGTTTTCATGGAAGTGTTGGGAATGGTTGGGATGTCGTGGAAAAATATATTCGTGAGCAAGATATGTATGAATATAATAGGGAGAAATAGAGAAAACGATACCTACAGGCCCCGAACTATTTGTCCGGGGTATACCGGTGACTGCTCCACGCACTTGTTCTCATGCATCCATAATTATACTGAAACAGGGTACGGAAAAGAGAATCGGAAAACAACCGCGCAAAATCATTTTTGTTGTTTGAATATTTATTATTTTGCTTAAAAAAACACATTTGAATAGCCTTATTTTACCTAAAATTAAACCACCGCGCAAAACAAAGATTTATATACTAAAGTTACATTATTAGGTTCATGGAATGGATAAAACCCGAACACTCTAAATCAGAGGTTAATCATGCGGGGGATGTATTAATTAATGCAGATAGTTCAGAAGAACAGCTCAACGAAGCGCGAGAAATTCTGGAAAATTGGAGAGCAATTCATGCTTATCCAATGCATATTTTCAAGAAAAGATTAAAGGATAAAGCATTACTTGTTGACAAAAATGCATTAGTAGTGCAGCGTCTAAAGCGTGTTCCCGCAATTATTAAAAAATTACAAAGGAAGTATAACGGACGCCCTCCAACAATGAAGCTTTCCCAGATGCAAGATATTGGTGGGTGTAGATCTGTTTTAGCGAATGTTAGTTTAGTAAGACAACTATGTGAACAGTATTACTTGAAGGGGGATTTGAAGCATAAAAGAGTTAATATGAAAGACTATATTACTAATCCGAAAAACGATGGTTACAGAAGCATTCATTTAATTTACAAATATTTTAGCGACAAAGGAAAGAAAGAATACAATGGTTTACTCGTCGAAGTTCAAATAAGGTCAAAATTGCAGCACCTTTGGGCAACTGCTATTGAAATAGTAGATTTCTTTACTCGACAAGCAATTAAATCCAGTGAAGGGCAGGAAGAATGGATGGGATTCTTTAGATTAGTTAGTTCTGCTTTTGCCAAGATGGAGAAATGTCCGAGTGTTCCAAATACTCCCAACAACGAAAAAGAGTTATACTTAGAAATCAAAAAAAGAGAAGCAGAACTAAATGTCATAACAGTAATGAGGGGATGGATGTATGCAATTAAGGTTTTCGAACAGCAGGTTAAGCAAGCTCCAAAAATGCGATACTTCTTATTGGAACTGGATATTGTGGGAGAAAAACTCAATATTACTTCTTATAAAAAAGACCAAGAACGACAGGCAATAATAGATTATGCTGCCTCTGAAAAGAAAAATAGTGGTAAAAGAGAATATGATGTCGTTCTTGTTGGGGCTGATACGAGCACTGATTTGAAAAAGGCGTATCCAAATTATTTCGTGGACAGCGGAGATTTTCTAGTAAACCTGAAAAAAATCATAGATAAATATTAAAATAGTCCATAGTTCTCTATGATATATTGGTTCTTCCGTGCCCGTTCTATTCTTTATTTTTTCTCATGCATCCTCCTGTTGATGCGCTGGAATTCTATTCCGGCGTCCGTGACTGAAGGCGATGGGGTTTCATGCTCCCAAAAGGCGATAGTATTCCAAGGAACTTATTCAACTAAAAGTTTAGAGACAAATCGAAACCCTTATTACTTATGTTAATTAATTACAAATTTAGAAAAGTGGAGTCGTCTATACGGCGAGAAATAATGCTGGTGTATCGACATTAAACCCAGCAACATAATTAAAAGGGAAAAGGGAGAATTCCAATGAAAAGAGTATGGTTTTTAATTATAATTTTATTAGTTTTCGGGCTAACTATTTCAGGCTGCACAGAAAAACAAGGCTATGAGAAAAAAACTGTAAAGGTTGTTGTTAAAGGATCACCCATTCATGGTGCTAACGGTATCATGTTCAATAGTAGTGACCTGCTGTACATTGCAAGCGTTTTTGGTCGTGAGATCCTGGTTATGGATCCAGAAACGGGTCAAATAATTAATAGATTAGGCCCTGACAAAGGAGTAGAATCTCCAGATGATCTCACCTTCGGCCCAGATGGCTCGCTTTACTGGACATCTATCATTACAGGTGAGGTGGGCAGACTCACACCACAAGGTGCCAATACTAGCCAATTAGTGGCTATGGGTGTTAATCCCATCACTTTCTCTGATGATGGACGTTTGTTCGCAGCTCTGGATTTTTTTGGCGATGCGCTGTATGAACTTGATCCTAATATAGCTAAACCGCCTCGTCTTATCACTCAGAATTTGGGTTGGCTAAATGGTATGGACTGGGGGCCAGATGGATTCTTATATGGTCCAATTTGGACTAAGGGAAAAGTGATACGAATTGATGTGAAAAATGGTAAAAATACTTCGGTTGCTGAAGGTTTTGGAATTCCATCATCAGTGAAGTTTGATTCAAAGGGAAATCTTTACGTTACCGACTTCATGAGAGGCGAGGTTTTACGTGTCAATGTGAAAACTGGAAACAAAGAAGTTATATCTTCCAATCTATCACGATTGGATAATCTCGCATTTGACTCAAAAGGGCGTTTATTTGTTTCACAAGAAGATGATGGCTCTATCTTCGAGATCCTTTCTAATGGTACAAAAAGAACAGTCAGTTCAGGTGGTATGATCGCACCTGGAGGAGTTGCAGTAAGTTCTGATGGTGAATCTGTGTTTATAGCTGACCTTTTTACACTTCGTGAATTCGATCTAACAGGAAAAGAAATAAGCACAGAAAGAAATTTGATGGGAATGTCAGAGGGTATCATTGCTCCAAATACAGTCTCATCATATGGCGATAAACTTGTTCTATCTTCGTGGATTTCAAATGCAGTGCAAATTTGGGATCCAAAGACTCATCAGGTAATCAAGACTATCATTTACCCTCCAGACTTTTCTGTAACGCCATTAAATGCAGTCCAATTCCAGGGCGATCTTGTCATTTCAGACCTCAAATCTGACGGAACTGGTGGTAGTGTAGTTCGAGTGAACGCCGACAATCCTTCAAATAGGAGTATACTTGCTGATGGGTTATCAATGCCTGTAGGGTTAGCGGCGATAGATAATAACCTATATGTCAGTGATTGGATTACAGGCACGATTTTACAGATTGTGAAAGATGGAAAACAGGTAACGCCAATTCAGATAGCGAAAAATCTATCATTTCCAGAAGGACTTGCAGTAGATAAAAAAGGTGACCTATTAGTCGTTGAAACTGGAGCAGGACGTCTATCGCGGATAGATATGAAGAGTCAAAAAGTTAGCATTGTGGCAGAAGGGCTCGATCTTGGTGCTCAAGCCTCAAGAGATGCTTCGCCTACTTGGATATTTAATGGAGTAACAGTGGATCAATCTGGAACTATATTTGTTACTGGCGATATCGCAAACGTTCTTTATCGTATTGAAAGTAAATCCTGATGATTTCTATAAAAGAGTGCAGAAAAGGTAATCGCGCCTTCATAATTTTTTCAAGATAGATATATATGAAAATCGCCAGGGACACATTAAAGTTCATACTTGAGGCCAGCAAATCGTCCTCGCCGAATGAATTCGCAGGTATGCTCTCTGCAACAGGGGACGTCATCACAGACGTTGTGCTCGTCCCGGGCACGGAGTCGAGTGAAGAGAGTGCTGTGATGCAGTTGTTCATGCTCCCTAACATATCTACTGTCGGGACGGTGCACAGCCATCCATCAGGGAACAGGAAACCGTCTACTGATGACCTTGAACTCTTTGACAGGAAAGGCAGTTACCATATCATAGTGGGCTCGCCGTTTAATGAGTCGACCTGGACATGCTATAATAACAAAGGGGAGCAGGTCAGGCTTGAAGTCGTAGACTATGAGTTCAATGAAGAAGACGAAAACTGGTAATTACTTTTTCTTCCTGTTTTGTATCTCTTTCTTAAGCCAGGGACCAACATCGTTACCGTGAATGAGTAATTTTAGATCGTCTTTCGGGTTAGACGGTTTTATTTTTATCAACCACCCCTCTCCATAGGGATCTTCTGACAGCAGGCTCAGGTCATCTTCAATGTCCTCATGCACAGCTATCACAGTTCCCCCTGCAGGCATGAGAAGTCCGCCGACCCATTTTGCAGATTCCAGTGATCCAAAAGCCTCACCGTTTTCAAATTCATCGTCTTCCATCGGGAGATCTATGAACTCTATGTTGCCCGCAGCTTTCGCGCCGAAGGCGTCCATTCCCACAGTGATCGTTCCATTATCTTCTACTCTTGCCCATGTGTGATCCTTGGTATAATACAATTCATCAGGAAGATTATATCCCTCTATCTCTACCATAGTTTTTCCTCTATTTCTTGCTTATTACAAAGTCATATATAAACTTAATTACCTGCATACCGCTCACGTTCTTTCGCTATCAGTTTCTTATAATAATCCGCAGCATCCCTGACGTTCAATAGCATCCTCTCGTTCCACTCTCCTTCGATTTTCACAAGCCATTCACCGTATGGGTCAGAATTGATCATGTTAGGGTCATCCCAGAGTTTTTCATTCACTTCCATGACCTTTGCGTCAAACGGGAGAGTTATCTGCGAGACTGCTTTTATAGTCTCGTATGCTATTAGCATGTCGCCTTTCTTGACCGATTCACCGACTTCAGGCAGGTCTATGTGAACTATCCCTTTGGAGAGCGACTGCCCGAGTTCCGTGATGCCAATGAGTATGTGGTCATTCTCTGGCTTTAACCAGATGTGGTTCTTCAGGTAATACCTGTCTTCAGGGAAATCGAATTCAAAGGCTTTCATGATGCGTAAGATTTGAAGATACCTATAAATATCCATCGATACCTGCTTGATACCATGAACGATTACTGGGGCGTCCCTGAGCAGGAATACGAACTTTCGCTGCTGCAATTTGCAAAAAAAGAACTGTCTGAGATGGGCTACATTGTACTGAGCGAAAAGGTGGAAGTATGCAGCGGTGCGGGAGCGATGACGCTTTCTGCTCTCCTTAAGAAAAAAGAGGAGTTCAGGTTCGGCTTATATATCCACGACGGTCCGAAGCATCGCAAAACAAGAGCCCCTCCTATAATATGGATGCTCAAAGTTTTGCCTGAAATGAAGACCGCACAAGACCTCAGGGACTTCATACTTAACCACCCGCATGATTTCGGTATCCTCCTTGCGCCGGAAAATACGATGATGAAGGACTGGAAAGAGGCTAAACTGAAGAAGATATACACTTTTTTGTACAATTTAAAGATAAAAGACATGTATGATACTGACCTCAGCAGCGCCGCAGATGTGTTGAGAGAGAGGCTGCGGAAAATCACCGAAATCCAAGTTTGATGCGGACTTTTTCACCCACAGAAAAAAGTTCATCCCCGTATTTTAGAGGTATGACCTTTATTCTCGGCTCTTTTAGAGAGAGGCTGAAAGAAACGCCGCTGCATTTTATTTCTGAATTATTTTTCGCAACTTCAAGTGATACAACGGGATGGAAGAATCCATTGGGTTTGACAATACCAAAAAAACCGCTCTCTTTAGAGGCGATATACCCGTCAAGGAGCCCGCCGTCCATTGCAAATCCTTTGACTTCGCCGCATGTCTGGAAGAGTGCATAGAGGAGCGTGTATCTCTCATTCGTTTCCTCAACGCTGCATTCAAGCTCGATAGTTTTAGAAGATGGCAGTTCGTTCCATTCAATATTGGGCATAAGCTCCAGGTTGTTCGAGGCGCGAAGATAATCTCCCTGCTTTCGTACTTCGACATGCATCGCAGGGTCGTTCCAGAAAGTATAATAGCCGTTGTGTATGAATGTCCCTATCCTGTCGCCTTTTGAAATCGCATCACCTTGTGAGACATCGGGTTTAACGTGCAGTATCTTGACGACATGCTTGTTCTGGCGTATGGCTAAGACGTATTCGGTAAAATCCCTGCCCTTGAAAGGCGTGGGCGTATCGAAGTTCTGAATGTCGATCACTTCTCCATCGACCGGTGAGAGAGCTTCGCCCCCGAAATCCGCGTAATAGATGTCAACGGCGCTATGTGTTCTGTGGGCTGCATAAGGGCTTTTGAGAAAGGAGAATCGCGAACGTTCAGGGGCGAAAATATCTATTTCACCGTGGCTTGCTATTTTTTTCATAACGATAACCCGTAAGAGCAGCACATTTTCGAAATTTCAACGATGTTCAATCCCAGCTCTTTTGCAGTTGAGTACGCGCTTTTTGAAGGCACAGCGATCCTGTCAATTCCGCTAAGGATGGCATAACTGTCAAGCATTGAGCGGTACCTGCCCCCGGGGCGCACGCAACTTAATGACAGGGGCACATCGAACATTTCGCGCGCCTTTATTATAACTTTTGCGACATCTTCAAGCTTTGGAGGTGCAGTTTTTTCCATAGAGGTTCCTTTTGTGGGTATGAATACTACTATAACAACTACTTCAGGATTAAATTTTTTGACCATTTCAAGAGCTCTGAATTCTCCTCTTAATTCACCGTAATGCAGCCCAACGATGACATGCGGCGCAAGGGGGATGCCTGCCGCAAACAGCTCTTTTAAGGAATTCTCATAATCCATCGCACAGGCATCAAGCCCCAGTATGTCGTGTATGGTTTCATCATCTCCAATAACGTCAACGAGCGCCATGTCGAGAAATTGTGAGAGCGCCTGCGCCTGCGTGCGGTTAACGATGCCTGTATGGGCGCTTATTTTGAGGTTCAGGTCACACTTTATTTTCTGGATAACATCTGCCTGTTCATACGTGGGAACACTGCCATCTGGCGAGCTTCCGCCGCTCAGGAGTATGCCCTTTGCGCCGATGTTTGCCAGGTTGGCAGCATGTGAATATAACTTGCCGGGTGAACCGTCCAGCATGTGATTGAGATAATAGAAATCGCAGTGTTTGCATCGAAGTGAGCAGTGTGTTCCTGTCAGGGAAACCGGGGTGAAAGGCTCGTTAAAAAAATGGATATTTTCGCCAGAGAGTTCCACCCTGCGCGAAAAGGCTTTAAACATAGACGCCTTCGTGTCTGTATCGATTTCCAGCGCATCTATAAGGCTTCTGGCGCGGTGCAGGTCAAAAAGCATAATTTTGCATTAGTGGTTTTGGGGTATAAAGAGATAACCCCACATGGATTCCCTCTACGTTACCTTTATGTAATAAGAAACAAATCAAGCCACTCAACTGAATCATCTTTTTATGATTCTTAATACCGTAGCAGGCATCTGCCTGCGGCGCATGGTTTAACGACCGAACGCAAAACTTGCGTGAGTCGGATCCGCGAGGGTCTTACGGAGGCACAGAATGAAACACAATTACAAAACAAACCCACATATATTAGACCTTATTTCAGGTCTTAAGAAGCAG
>JAJRAP010000090.1 GCA_028679855.1 Candidatus Methanoperedens sp. | reverse complement strand
TCATGGTTTTATGCTCTTTCCATTTGCATTATTCTAAGCATGATACTGTTTAACCTCGCTAAAAATAAGTTATAGCCGTTTCATCAAATCAATACATCCTCAAGCTCCGACTCTCTTACAATTTCAAGCGCCTTCTGGATCTCGACGGGCATAAGGCTGCGGTTAATTTCAGGATATTCGTAAGCCCTGTAATTCGGACGGTACTGGAACATCAGGTTGAACCTGACCTTCGGGATATTCTCTTTTACCCATTTCACGATAGGCGCTGTGCAGCAATCAAGATGACCTGGAAGAACAAGCTGCCGCAGCAGGATCTCGCCGCCTGTGTAAGCTGTCATGAAATTGCGCGTTACACCACCCCAGTAGTCAGGCACGTTTGAATATCTCTTTGCGCAATCATCATTCCCGTATCTTAGATCGCCGAGATAAACGTCCACTATGCCCTCAAGCAGCGCAGCTATCTCATTGGAATAGTACATATTGGAATTCCAGACAACAGGTACATTGACCTTCAGAGCATTCAATATCTTGAGAATCGTATGCGTATGGGGCGTCGGTGTGACAAAATTGACGTTCCTGGAACCATATGCGCGCCGCAGTGTGATTATCCTTGCAAGTTCCTGTGGCAGTATGGGAATGCCGCTCTGGGGAGCCTGGGATATATCCCAGTTCTGGCAGTAAACGCATGTGAAGTTGCAACCTGTGAAGAATATCGTGTGAGACGGGACAAGCTCAGGCTCTTCGCCCTGATGCAGGAACTCGGCAGAATAGCGGGAAACTGCGTCGAGCCTGCAGTGCCCTGTCTTTTTCTTCTTGCGGTTAGCCCCGCAGCGCCTCTCGCAGAAATAGCAGTTCTCCAGAATCTTATTTGCAATTGCGGCTTTAAGGTCAAGGAGAGATGATGCGGCAAAGGGAGGAAGCTCTTTGATCGAGTTTATCCTTTCTTTCATCTCGCGAAAGGACTTCATAGCCTCATCGTGCATTCCCCAGAGTTCCTGAACAGGTGAATCCCTGTCAAAATCAACGCAAATCGACCTGGAGATCAGGAACTGGGATGGTAATCTGTCCCTCATCACCCCAAGATATCGCTCGAGATAAAGCGGTTCCCTGTAATTCAAGTTCATGATCATTTTGCTCTTATCAGGGGCATTGAGAACTTCCTCTCGACTTCCACCCTGTGTATCGTGTTATATGTACAGAATGGTATAATCCTTCCGTCCGGTGTGGCATAATGCACCCCGCACCGCTGAATCCTCTCAAGGTCCATATTGTACAGGTCCATAAAATGCATGGCGCCTATGAAAAGCGTATGGCGGTGGAACTCTTTTACAGCATCTCCCGTCCCATCTTTAAGAACATCTATGAAGAGCTTTTTTACATCCACCGACTTGGGTGTCTTTGAAAGGTCGATATACTTTGGCAAAGCGGAGACAAGGCTGCCAATCCTCTTTATCTTGCCAATCGACCTACCCATCCATTCATCATCATTCGAAGCAAGCTCCTCGACATGTTCAATAAGCCCTTCCACATCTATGAAACGTGTTATGGGAATCATTTTTCCGTTTTCTACATAGATGTACGTTCCAGTGCCGCAATGAGGGTGAACTGTGAATTCCACGTTCGGAATGCATTCATTGGCACTCACAAAATGTGAAATTGGCACGATGATAGGCACGGGATAGAAATCATCCGCTGTAATAATTCCTCCTGTCTGCTCTTCTATTAGACCGGCCAGGTCTGGAATGGTTATTCTCTTTTCCATCCTCTCTTTTTTATTGATCCTCCCTGAAAAGGAGATAGGTTGGAAATTAATACCTTTGACAGTATCTATATTAGTAGCTGCAAACCTGATTATTTCCCCTACCTGGTGGTCATTTACGCCTTTTGCGAGCGTGGGAACAAGACAGACGCTCGTTAATTCCGCAGCCCTGCAGTTCTCTATGGCTTTAAGTTTAAGAGGTAGAGCGTTATAGCCCCTGTTAATCTTATAAGGTTCGCCTGTCACTCCGTCAAACTGCAAATATACAGTATGGAGACCTGCCGCTGCAAGTTCCCGGCAGAATTTCGGGCTATTTGCGAGTTTAATCCCATTCGTTGCTATCTGAATCTGAGTAAATCCGAAATAGCTAGCCATCCTTATGATCTCTATGATGTCCTCGCGCATCGTTGGCTCGCCGCCGGCGAACTGAACGGCAGGGCACGGTACGGGTTTCTCCGCGCGCAACATCCTCATCATCCCCCATATTTGCTCCAGTGATGGTTCGTACAGGTAGCCTGAGGATGAGGCGTTCGCAAAACAAACGGGGCATGACTGGTTGCATCGGTTCGTTACATCGATATTCGCAAGGATCGTGGTTGTTTTATGGGATGGGCATAACCCGCATGAATGGGGACAGTTCCCGCTGGTTGATAGATATGGATTTTGGACTCCTTCTCCGTTGTGCAGGTATTTCTCAAAACGTTTGAACTGCATTGCGCTTGACCAGTAAATATCTCTAAAAGAGCCATGCTTGCGGCATTTTTTTTCAATCATCACATTTCCATTCTCTTCGAATAATGAAGCATCGATCACATCGAGGCATTCTGGGCACAACGATTTTGTTGACTTCATACATAAACCTCTCTTGTATTTATTCAACTTTGCATTATTTCTGTGTCTATTCTTAACCCATTACCGTTCAGACTCCAATACACTCCATGATTACAAAGCCTTTTTAGTATTAAAGATTATCTTAAGTTAAAATAATAAAATTGTATAAACAACTAAAGGACGGTGAATAGACTTTGGTAATAGGCGTAACACTTGTAAATGTAGTACCAGGGCAGGAAAAAACGGCATATAATGAACTTCTTAAGATAAAAGGAATAAAAGATGTTTACCATGTATTCGGTCAATTTGATTTCGTGGTAATAAGCAACGTTGATGGGTTAAGCGCCCTGAACAAGCTTGTGGATACCATCAGGGAAAGTGGGAATGTCACGAAAACACAGACGATCGTAGGAGCAGAACTTTAAGAGGATGCCTTAATGGTCATTGCCGAAGAGCTTGCGAAAAAGCAAAAAGCCATTAGCATCGCAGAATTTTTTGAGAAAAACCGTCAGATACTGGGTTTTGATTCCAGTCCCCGGTGTCTTTTGACGTCCGTAAAGGAAGCGGTGGATAATGCCCTTGACGCGTGTGAGGAATCGGGCATACTGCCTGATATTTTCATCAAGATCGAAAGTAAATCAAAAGAGAACGTAACTCTGATAATTGAGGATAATGGGCCTGGCATCGTTAAAGAGCAGATACCCAGGGTCTTTGCAAAATTGCTCTATGGCTCACGTTTCCATTCAGTGAAACAGAGCAGAGGACAGCAGGGCATCGGGATATCGGCTGCGGTTCTTTATTCGCAGCTCACATCAGGGCGCCCCGCAAAGATCGTATCAAAGATCGATAAGAAGGCACCTGCGCATTATTTTGAACTCCTTATAAACACACAGACCAATGAGCCTGAAATTATCGCAGATAAGATAATTGAATGGGACAGGCTCAGGGGCACGCGGATCGAGCTTGAGATGGCAGCTTCGTATGTTAAGGGCAGGCGCCAGTCTGTTTATGAATACCTTAAGGACACCGCAATAGTGAACCCCCATGCCCGCATCACACTCATCGAGCCAGATAATAACCAGATAATTTTCGAGAGGGTAACGGACAAGGTACCTGTGGAGGCTGCAGAGATACTCCCACACCCGCATGGCATTGAACTCGGGATGCTTATGAAAATGCTGCGGTACACAGAAAGGGATAAGCTGGCTCCCTTTTTACGCTATTCATTTTCAAGGATCGGACTTCAGACCGCTTCAGAGATCTGCAAGAAATCTGGTCTCGACCCTGAAAAAGATCCCAGGGAAGTGACGCTTGATGAGGCAAAAAGGCTTCATGAGGCTTTCAAGAAGGTAAAGATTTCAGCCCCGTCTACGGACTGCCTCTCTCCAATAACCGAGGAACTTATACGCAAGGGTCTTGAGAAGGAACATACTATTGATTTTATCGAGACCACCACACGCCCTGCTTCTGTGCATAACGGGCATCCGTTCCAGGTGGAAGCAGGTATAGCATACGGCGGCAACCTCCCGAAGGAGGATAAGGTAGAAATACTGCGATTTGCTAACCGGGTGCCGCTTCTCTATCAGCAGGGGGCGTGTGCCGTGACCAATGCTGTTGAGGGCATCAAATGGAAGGCTTATTCACTCGACCAGCCAGGGAATTCGATACCTGTTGGTCCTGCGATAATACTTGTGCATGTGGCTTCCACGCACATCCCCTTTACTTCAGAGGCAAAAGAGGCGATCGCCGACGTTCCAGAAATAGCCCAGGAGATCGAACTTGCACTGAAAGAGGTAGGTAGAAGGCTCAAACTCTACCTGTCAAGGCAGGATAAGCTCGAACTGCGACGGGAAAAAGAAGAGATCATCCAGAAGATTCTTCCTCTCATCGCGAAGAAGGTGGGTGAGATACTTGACCGACCAACACCCGATATTTCACCAGTCGTGGCAAAGATAATGGGCAATGTCTTCATCCAGCGCATTGTGTCGCAAAACGGTAAGGGATGCGATGTGGAGATAAGGCTCAAGAACCATAGTGAAGCAGTGCGGCATTTCTCTCTTCATGAGACCCTGCCATATTCAATAAAAGCCCCGAGCCCTGAACCAAAGTCGATACCTCTGGGGAAGCAGACTGATCATCTCTGGAAGATAACGCTTAAGCCACAGGAAGAAAAGGCTATCATTTACAAACTTGATATCAAATACGAGGAAGCTTCAAAACTCCCGCAGCCTGTCGCCGAGGGCATCGATGAGGAACTGATCACTGGTGCAAAGGTGGTGAATGTATGACGTTCCAGAGCAATAAAGAACTTCACGACTCACAGGCAAAGACCACGCTCAAGAAATTGATCCAGGATTTCTACGGGCAGTTCGAAAGTGAGACGATACCTCACATCGTGCTTCCTTCGCGAACCAAGAAGAACATTGAACTGAAGGAAGACGCAGACGTGTGGGTTTACGGGGATACCGAAAGCTTAAGGAGCGCCAAGACAGTGAAGGGAGCAAAGCAGATACTCAAGACATCGTACGTTGTAGATCTCCTGATGAAGGGGCATCTTGAGCAGGATAAGAGTTCAACGCTGAGAGAACTATACTACATCAGTGAGAACTGGGATATAGCTAAGTTCCACGAGCAGAGCGAAAGCGACCGCCTGATCGAAGACCTTGAGATAATCACAGGATTGCAGCGTGAGGATTTCCACGTGCGCCCTGAGGAGAATGGAGCAACGATGTTCGGACCCATTAAAATTAAGGAGGTCACAAAAAGGGGCGAGCGCACCATGCACTGCCAGGAGGACGTGGGCGAGGCAGGGTACCAGATCCCCTACAATGTGGAGACGGTGGAGTTCCTGGAGCATGACGCGAAGTTCATTATCGCCATAGAGACAGGTGGTATGTACGACAGGCTCATCGAGAACGGATTTGATGAGAAGTTCGATTCAATTCTGGTGCACCTGAAAGGGCAGCCTGCGCGAAGCACCAGGCGGCTCATCAAGCGCATGAACGAGGAGTTGAATATCCCGGTAGTGGTGTTCACTGATGGCGATCCCTGGAGCTTCCGCATATACGCAAGCGTGGCTTACGGCGCCATCAAGACCGCGCATCTTTCTGAGTTCATGGCGACGCCTGCGGCAAAGTTCATCGGCGTGCAGTCATCTGATATTGTGGAGTACGAGCTTTCCACTGACAAGCTCAGCGACCAGGATATAAAGGCTCTGGAGAGCGAACTTACAGACCCGCGATTCGAAACTGATTACTGGAAGGAGCAGATAAACATGATGCTTAAGCTGGGGAAGAAGTCTGAGCAGCAGGCTTTTGCGGGGAAGGGGCTGGATTATGTGACGGATACTTATTTGCCTGAGAGGCTGGGGGAGATGGGAGTAATTTGAAGATGATAAATATCAGGCAAACGGATTTTAAATTTTATTTCAGAGAATTCTAACTGAGAATTATCCATTCTCCAACCATTATCTTTACAACTCAATGCCGATGACTTTTTACTCCCTATTAGTTCCGCAAGTGAAGGCTGTCAAAAGCAGCTGGAATTTTGATGCTACTGCAGCCGAAGCTGCAGGTATCTATAAAGAAGTTTGATGGTAATCGAAACGATGGCTTTAATATTAAAGATGAATATAATAAAATCATGAATGGAGAAGAAGATTACTTAAAAACACTTTCAAAAGATGGAGCTAATATAAAAAACATACTGACTTACATCAAATCGATTGATAAACTCACAGAAAATGATCCAATTAATAACTTTCATAAGATAAAAAAGGATATGATTGGAATTGAAAAAACATTAAACCAGAGCAGATTGGATGGGTTTATAAAGGAAGGTATTGAGCAGCATTTACAGCCAATAAAAGAAAAAATTCCTGAGTGGGAAGATTCTGTCCACAAAAGCTTTGGACTAAAATTAGAAGAATCGCTCCGGCAATCCGGATTTGAATTAGAAGGGCACTATCCGAATCTCAAGGTTTTATTATACACTTTAGAAGTGAATTTAGAAAATAATACTGTTGCAATCTGGTTTGGCCCTCTGCAAGAAAAATTGAAAACATGCAAACTTGTACCTGAGGATATCGTTGAAAAACTAAAGGATATTCACAATAAGAATACTCAACAAAGGTATGACGATAAAACTTTCAGTTCATATTTATATGAAGCTTATAAAATAGCGTCTTACCGTAATAAACTAAAAATTGGAGAACAGGTAAAAATCAGGGATATTCTTTCTGAGTTTGCTTTTTTAATTCAGGATATTACGTTCAAAACAAATCCGATTAAGAATAGATACAAAGATTATGGGAGTGTTTTCTTTGCTTATGATTTATACAGGTTGAAAGAGAGGAACAAAGAAAATCATGAAATAAACATGATAACTGCTACGAGGGCGTTTACTGCCAGAAGAGCTGATTTTTTATGGATCCCATCAAATGAAAAAGGAGATGGTAATTATATTTCACATATTAAGTTCAGGGAGCTATAACGATGGTAAATGAAGCTGAGAAAAATGTAGAAATAGATCATCATGTTGCGAAAAAAATTATAGAAAGTGTGGGAGGTTCAGGAAACCCTCCTGAGTATGGATTCCAATATTTCACAGTTGGACTGGATGATTACCTTAAAACGATCGATGAAGAATATCTCAAAAGTTTCATAAAGGAAGGCGGCTCAACTTTTAAAATGGTAGTTGGAATATATGGAGGCGGAAAAACCCACTTTCTGTATTGTATCCGGGAAAATGCCTGGAAATACAACTACATAACATCATATATAGAATTAAGCCCCGAACAGACACCGTTCCATAAACTGGATATGGTCTACAGGGCAATAGCTGCAAATCTTATCTATACACAAACACCGGATGAACTTTTATCGGGATATGAACGAGGAATAGAGGCTGTTATAAAAGCATTGTACAATCGCAAGTATATGGAAATTTCAGATAAACTATCTGGAGATGCTGTACTGCAAGAACTTGACCGCTATGCTTCTTCTATTGGACCTTATGAAAGTACCAGTTTCAGAAATGCTATCAAGGAGAGCTTTCTTAGCCTGGCCGAAAAGCGTGATGATGACTTCACATTGATCATGCAATGGTTAAAAGGTGAAAATCCTCCTAAAAGTATGCTTAAAGAGTTTAAAATTTTTGAAAAAATAGAGAAGAGCACGGCATTTAAAATGATACGTTCACTTGTGCAGTGGACACAGGAAATAGGATATTCCGGACTTATCGTACTTATGGATGAAGCAGAACAAAATTCAAGCATGAGTTCCAAGCAAAAAAGTATTCTTCTTACTAATTTAAGAGAACTGATAGATGAATGCGGGCGGGGCAATTTAATGCATACGATGTGGTTCTATTCAGTTCCGGATGAGAATTTTCTTGAAGGCAAGACGAACATTTATGAAGCTTTGCGTCAAAGACTATCTGAAGTTTTTGATTCGGAAATAAATCCAACAGGAGTA
>JAJRAP010000089.1 GCA_028679855.1 Candidatus Methanoperedens sp. | reverse complement strand
TTATTGCTGCCATTGCGGTCGCTATAATTTCCTTTGGCATTGCTCATAATTTTGATCAATCTGGATGGATTGACTTAATAATCAGTTTCGGAGTTATTAGTTTGGCTTATTCATTGGTAGTAGTCTTCATTGTTCTGAGATGGGATGAACGCAAGTTGCTTTTCTCTTTCATACCGATAAAGCTACTCGAGAGAAAATATCTAAGTTGAAGACGAACGTAATGGAAGCAGTTGTTCAAAACGGTTTTTGCATTGGCTGCGGTGTTTGCTCCGGCCTCTGTCCTGCCAAGGTATTGAAAATGGATTTTAATAAATATGGTGAATACAATCCGTTCAGAAGTTCAGGTTGTCTGGATAAGTGCAAACTTTGTCTTCAGGTTTGCCCGTTTTACAGTCAAGCCGAGGATGAAGACAGTTTGGCTAGAACAACTTTTGGTCACATCGCTGGGATAAAGCATCGTAAGGAAACGGGATATTATATTAAATCTTATGTCGCCTATTCTAATGTCAATAATCACCGAACTAATGGCGCATCTGGTGGTATGGCAACGTGGATTCTGGAGACCTTGCTTACAAAAAATAAAGTTGATCAAATAGTATGTGTAACTCCAAATAATGACGCTGAAAGGTTATTCCGTTTTGCTATGTTTACCGACGTTGAGTTCATACGGCATTCCGCTAAATCAGCCTATTATCCTGTAGAGATGTCGAGTGTAATTAAAGAAGTGATAAATCATGAAGGACGCTACGTTATTGTGGGATTGCCCTGCTTTTTGAAAGGACTGAGGCTTGCACAGAAAAAAAATAAAAGGTTGAGAGAAAGAATAGCCTTCACGGTGGGGCTTGTCTGCGGACAGATGAAAAGTAAACATTACACAACCTATATAGCTTCGTTGGCAGGAATAAATAGTAAGCTGAAAAAAGTGGACTATCGGGGGAAAAGCCCCCAAAAACCAGCCGGGAACTTTTTTTTCTATTGTCTCGATGAAAATAAGAATGAATGAAAATTGTTTTGGAAAGACGGGGTTAGCGAAGTTTGGACTTATCGGTGGTTCACGCCTAATGCCTGTAACTTCTGTGATGACATCTTTGCCGAGGTGTCTGATGTGACTGTGATGGACGCATGGCTTCCTGAATATTCCAAAGATAGCAAGGGAACTAATTTTCTAATTAGCAGATCGCCGCAAATTAGCGATCTTTTGAGACAAGGTGGGAAAGAAAAACAAATTGTTATTGAAGATATAGCAATAGAGAAGGTTATTCAAGCTCAGCTTGGTGTGGTGAATATAAAAAGAAATCAACTTGCCTATCGGCTCTACCGCGCAAAGCAGAGTGGCTTGCCTATACCAAGTAAGAGAGTACCTCCGTCCAGGAATATCGGTTTTGCGAGCAAGAAAGAGATCAAGATAAAAGATGCAATGCAGGCCGTTAGCAAGGAATTATTTTTAAAAAATTATGATGGTGAAAAGGTGGATTTGAGTTCTTTTGATGAAAGTATGAACATCTTCTCCAACAATCTTCATAAATGGAACCGCATTGGCCATATTATGCGGTACCCTGTTAACGCAATTAGAAAAGTAAAGAAGATACTACTAAATGTATAACACGAATAGCAGAAGCCATCTCTTTATCTTGGCAGGCAATGGACCCTATGATAACAGGGGGTGCGAGGCGATTGTAAGGGGCACTGTCAAGATATTGCGTCACTATTTTGTTGATCCGGAATTTGTGCTGGCAAGTCAATATAAAACAAGGATGCAGTATGAATTTCAAGATGCCAATGAACATGATGCAAGGATTTCTCACTATCCAGTGTATATAACCCAAAGATTTACATTGGCTTGGTTTAAGAAACACTTTAGAAAACATGTTTATGATGTATTCCATTTACCACAGAGTTCATTAGTTACTGCTGAATGGGGAGCAAGAATAACAAAGTGTAGCGCCGTGTTATCTGTTGGGGGTGATAATTATTCTTTAGATTATGGTTTGCCAACAATGTATATTGACTTAGATAATTATGTAATGTCCAAGAAAAAGCCAATAATAATTTGGGGAGCCTCGGTTGGCCCTTTTAACAAATTTCCAGTATATGAGCAATCTATTGTGGAACACCTTAAGAGAGTCAATGGAATATTTGCAAGGGAATCGGCAACCGTTAAATATCTGGATGGTGAAGGTGTTACAAAGAATGTTTACCAGGTCGCTGACCCAGGGTTTTTGATGGAAGCTATTCAACCCTCTGAAGAAACATTTAAGGCAGAGATACCTAAAGGGGCAATTGGAATTAATTTAAGTCCATTAATGGCAAGATATGTTACGAATGGCGATCTCAGAGTATGGATTCAGCATGCCGCCAATATAGTGAAAGAACTATCAAGAAAAACTAAGAGACCAATATATCTAATACCACATGTTACCAATCCATATTCGAATGATTATGAATTATTAAAAAATATCCTTTCTCTGTTATGCAAAACCTGTGAAAGAATTGAGTTAATCCCGCCTAATTTGACCGCCGCTGAAACAAAATGGGTAGTAAGTAAGATGGCTGTTTTCGCTGGGGCCAGAACGCATTCGACAATTGCTGCCATTTCATCTGGAGTCCCAACTCTAAGTTTTGCATATAGCATTAAGGCAAAGGGCATTAACGAGGACATTTTTGGCGATACACGCTATTGCATCTTGCCAGACAAGATAATTCCACAATTCATCGCTGAAAGAATCGATGGATTGATTCGAGAATCGGACACGATAAAATACCAACTTAATGCAGTTCTGCCGGGAATTAAGACTTCTGCTATGAATGCCGGAAAATATCTGAAAGAGATTATAGACGTATCATGACACCAACTGTTTCAGTAGTTATTCCTTTATACAACAAAGCTGCGTACATTGAAATGGCCATACGTTCGGTGTTGGTGCAAACTTTTCAAGATTTCGAGATCTTTGTTATAGACGACGGGTCTACAGATGGCGGGGCTAACCTTGTCAAAACATTCAAAGATTCTCGAATTCACCTGATTCAGCAAGAAAATGCTGGCGTTTCCGCAGCGCGAAATAAAGGGATAATGGAATCAAGAGGAGATTTGATTGCCTTTTTGGATGCTGATGATGCGTGGGAACAGGAATTCTTGGAGATAATACTAAGACTTAGGAATAAATATCCAGCAGCAGGTTTATATTGTACAGCGTATAACATAGTTTTACCGGATGGTCGTAAGAGAAAAGCGAAAATTAAAGCGATTCCTTCCTCTCCGTGGGAGGGAATCCTGCCTAATTATTTTAGGGCGGCTGCTCTTGGAGACCCACCTGTCTGTGCCTCTGCTTTATGCATACCAAGGCGCATTTTTGACACAGCGGGGATGTTTCCCGTTGGTGAGACCTCAGGTGAGGATGTTGACATGTGGTTCAGAGTCGCATTGAAATATCCTGTGGCGTTTAGCCGGACGATAGGTGCAATTTACCATAGAGAGGCCGCAAATAGAGCATGTAATTCTAATGATGCGAAAGTCGAAAAGGTGCCTTTTATAAAGAGAGCACATAAGGCAATTGATAGTGGTGAAGTTCCTATAAATATGGTTTCGGATCTCCGGGAATATATTACAAAGAAACAACTGGATATTGTGAGACGAAAAGTCTTACAAGGTGACTATAGAGAAGCAAAAAAACTTCTGAAAAATAGCAAAACATCGCTCACATCGATAAGGAGGAAAAAGGTATTTTGGTATTTCTGCATGCTGATGCCCATAGGATTAACTCGTCTATCCTTTCAAATTAAGTGGCTAACTTTAAGAACATATTCTAAGTTGATGGAAAACTCTATTTTTAAAAAAGCCTTGGTTATCTTTTGAAACTTTACTCTAATTACCCTGACAGGTTGCATAAATCACATGGAGATGTTTTTTTAAAAGATATAATTTAATGGAAACAAAGATATAAAAATATATTCATAAGTGATTCAGAAAATGGGCGATTCAGGTTTTCAAACTTTGTTAATTCTAACTGGTTTTTGTAGTTTCTTAGGCTCTATTTTCCTAATTATAACGAGGCCATTTTTAGG